>DASTYH010000042.1:0-5925 GCA_035765075.1 Gemmatimonadales bacterium | reverse complement strand
CATCCTCGACCAGTACCTCCACGAGGTGAGCCTCACCCCCCTCCTGACCGCGCAGCAGGAGGTGGCGATCGCGCGCCGGGTCCGCGCCGGCGACGAGGAGGCGATGCAGGAGCTGGTCAAGCGGAACCTCCGCTTCGTGATCTCCGTGGCCAAGAAGTACCAGAACCGGGGCATGCCCCTCACCGACCTCATCGGGGAGGGCAACGTCGGCCTCATGACGGCGGCCCGGAAATTCGATCCCGATCAGGGGGTCAAGTTCATCTCCTACGCGGTGTGGTGGATCCGCCAGGCGATCCTCGCGGCACTCGCGCGCCACGGCCGCACGGTCCGGGTCCCGCTCAACCGCACCGCCGATCTCTCGCGGATCGTCCGGACCGCCGAAGCGCTCCGCCAGGAGCTCCGGCGCGAGCCGACTCCCGAGGAGATCAGCGCCGCGACGAACCTCTCGCTCGATGTGGTCCAGTCACTCGCGGCGCTCAACACCGCCGACGTCCGGCTCGATGCGCCGCTCGATCCCGAGGGAGACCGCTCCCTGATCGAGCGGTTCATCGCCGATGACCAGGGCGACACCGAGGCCCAGGCGATGGACCGCTTCCTCACCGACGAGGTGGAGCAGGCGCTGCGCACCCTGCCGCCGCGGGACGCCAAGGTCCTGCGACTCTACTTCGGGCTCGACGGCGGCCGCGAGCACACGCTCGAGGAGATCGGCGGGATGCTCGGCGTGACCCGCGAGCGGGTCCGCCAGCTTCGCGACCGCGCGCTCAAGCGGCTCCGCGAAGGGGAAGTCGGCCGCGCGCTCGCGAGCTTCGCGGCGTAGTCTCCCTCCTCCGCAGCAGAGCGCGAAGGCGCAGGGCCTCCTTTACACGCTTCGTTTGGCCCCATAGCTTGAGTCGTGCAGCGTACCGCGATGGTCGTCCCCGAGCGGGGCCGATTCGTGGCGCATGTGGGGCGATGGACACTCGGGGCGACTCGCGCCCTGGGCGACGTCGCTACATGGCGCGCCCACCTGGTCGTCCAGATGCGGCGGCTGGGCGTCGATTCCATTCCGATCGCCCTCTTCATCGCCGTCTTCACCGGCATCGTCCTCGCGCTCCTCTCCTCCTACATTTTCACCGGCGCGATTCCCCTCTACTTCGTGGGGGCCCTCGTCGGCAAGACGGTGATGATGGAGCTGGGCCCGGTGCTCACCGGCATGGCGCTCGCCGGCCGGGTCGGCGCCAACATCGCCGCCGAGCTCGGGACGATGAAGGTCACCGAGCAGGTCGATGCGCTCGAAACGCTCGCCTACGATCCCCGCTCCTATCTCGCCGTGCCCCGGGTGCTCGCCGCCATGCTGATGTTTCCGGTGGTGACGGCGTTCGCCATGGCCGTCGGCGTGGCGTCCGGCTGGATCACCGCCGTCAACCTCCTCGATCTCTCGACCCAGGAGTTCTGGAAGGGGCTCCGGCAGTTCTATCACTTCAAGGACGTCTGGTTCGGGCTCGTGAAGAGCGCGAGCTTCGGTGCCGCGGTCGCCCTCATGGGGTGCTACAAGGGCCTCACGGCGCAGGGAGGCGCCGAAGGGGTGGGCGCTGCCACGACCCGCGCCGTCGTCCTCGGCTGCGAGTCGATCCTCGTGCTCGACGCCTTCTGGGCACTGGTGCTCCTGTGATCGAGCTCGTGGATGTCCACAAGGCATTCGGCCCGCGCGAGATCCTGCGCGGCCTCTCGCTCGAGATCCCCAAGGGCCGGAACACCGTCATCATCGGCTACTCCGGCACGGGCAAGAGCGTGCTGCTCAAGTGCATCATCGGACTGCTCAAGCCGGACTCGGGCGAAGTGCGGGTGGACGGCGCCGTGGTGGGCACCATGGACGCCGACGAGCTCGCCGCCCTCCGGGGGAAGGTGGGATACGTCTTCCAGTCGGCCGCGCTCTTCGATTCCATGACCGTGAACGAGAACATCGCGCTCGGCCTCCGCCGCCGGCAGCTTCCGCCCGACGAGATCGACCGCCGGATCGAGGAGAGCCTCGCGGTGGTGGATCTCTCCGATGCGGGGGAGAAGCGCCCCTCCGAGCTGTCGGGGGGCATGCGGAAGCGGGTCGGGGTCGCGCGGGCGATCGCCCTCCGCCCGGACTATGTCCTCTACGACGAACCGACCACCGGCCTCGATCCCGTCACCTCCGCCGTAATGGACCAGCTCATGATGCGGACGCGCGACCTCGGCGTGACCGGCGTGATCGTCACGCACGACATGCGCACCGCCTTCACCGTCGGCGATCGGGTGGCGATGCTGTACGAGGGCGTGATCCGCCAGGTGGGCACGGGACCGGAAATGCGCGAGAGCAGCGATGCCGTGGTGCGACAGTTCATCGAGGGCCGGCCTGACGCCGCCCTCTCCCTGCGGAGGCCCGAGCCGTGAAACGAGGTAACGAGTTCGTGGTGGGCGCCGCCGTGCTCGGTGCACTGGCGGTCATCATTGCCGGCGCGCTGTGGCTGAGCGGCGCGGACCTCCGCGGCGAGGATCGCACCTTCCCCGCGCGGTTCCGGACGGTGGATGGACTGCAGGTCGGAAATCCGGTCACGCTGCGCGGTGTGCGGGTGGGGAAGGTGACGGCGATCCGCCTCACCTCGGATGAGTGGGTCGTGGCCGACCTCACGGTCGAAAGCCGTGATGTCGAGCTTCCCGAGAAGCCGGCGGTCATCGCCTCCTCGGCCAGTCTCTTCGGCGGATGGGCGGCGAACATCATCCCGCTCGAGCCGCTTCCCGCCGATCCGAATGTCCGGCAGCTCCTGCTCGAGAGCGACCGCGCCGGCGGCGACGCCTGGCCGGGCGCCACGCTCCCCGACATCGGGCAGCTCACCGCGCAGGCGAGCCGCATCGCCGGCGACATCGCCGAAGTGACGACGCGCATCCAGGGCGCCTTCGACAGCACGGCGCTCCGCGAGTTCCGGCAGAGCGTGCTCGACCTCGCGGGCATCTCGAGCCGCCTCGTGACCTTCACCCAGTCCCAGGCGGCGCGCCTGGACCGCGTGGGAGCGGACGCCGAGGTCACGGCCGGTGCGTTTGCCAACGTGGCGCGCAATCTCGACCGCACCGTCTCCCGGATCGACAGCGCGACCGGCCAGGGCCAGTTCAACACCATCCTCAACAACGGCGCCGCGGCGAGCGGGGACCTGCGCGCGGCATCGGCCGATTTCCGCGAGCTGATGGCGGCGATGAACGGCCAGCAGGCGAGCCTCGTGCGCGTGCTCGCGTCGATGGACACGCTGCTCACGACGATCCAGACGGGGAACGGGACGCTCGGCATGCTCGCCACCGATTCGACCCTCTACCGCGAGACGACCGCAACGATGAAGCAGTTCCGGGACCTGCTCGCCGACTTCCAGGCGCATCCGCGCAAGTACATCAAGGTCTCGGTCTTCTAGCATGTCGAAGCGACGCCCCGACCTCGAGGTGAGCGCCGGAGGGATCGTCTTCCGCCGGGCGGACGACGGCATTCCGCGCTTCCTCCTCATTCGTGACTCCTACGACAACTGGGGCTTCCCCAAGGGACATCTCGAGGACGGGGAGTCGCCCGCCGATGCGGCGCTTCGCGAGACGACCGAGGAGACGGGACTCACCGATCTCACGGTTCAGGGCCCGATCCGGATCATCGACTGGCACTTCCGCTTCCGCGGACGGCACATCCACAAGTACTGCCACTTCTTCCTGCTCGAGTCGCGGGACGGAGATGCGAGTCCGCAGGCGGACGAGGGGATCACCGCCTGCCGCTGGTGCATCCTGGAGGAGGCGCTCGAGACGCTCTCCTACGACAACGCCCGCGGCGTGCTCAAGCGCGCGGGGGACATGGTGCGCACCCTGGTCGCCGTAGGTGCGGGACGCCCTCGCCGGACGCCCGAACCCCACCAGAGCTGAGCGTGGCCGCCGTCGCCACCCTCCTTGGCAGCCGCCGGGCACTGCTCGCGCTCCGGCGCTCGCTCCCCAGGGAGTCGGGCGCGCATACGGTGGCGTGCCGCACGCCCGCGGCGCTCCGCCGCCTCCTTGCCACCCGCCTCGTCGATGCCGTGGTCATCAATCCGCTTCCGGCGCTTCCCCCCGCTGTGCGGGAGCTCCGCGCGAGTCACCCCGACCTTCCCATCATCGCCTACGCGCCCTTCCGTCCGGACGACGGGGCGCTGCTCGCCGCCTGCCGGGAGGCGAGTCTCGCCGCGCTCGCGGTGGAAGGGGTCGACGACTCGGTCGTGGGAGACCTGGTCAGCCGCCACACGATGACCGCCGCGCGGCGCCGGGCCATGGCCGAGGCGCCCAGGGTGCTTCGGCTCGCGGAGCCGCTCCAGCGCCGCACCTGGGACCACCTGCTGGGTGCCGTCGAGAAGCCGGTCCGGACCGACTCGCTGGCGCGGCAGCTTCAGGTGAGCCGGGAGCACCTCTCCCGGCAGTTCGGGGCCGGGGGCGCGCCGAACCTCAAGCGCGTCATCGATCTCACGCGGATCGCAGCGGCGGCGCAGCTGCTCCGGAATCCCGGCATGTCCGCGGCGATCGTGGTGCGGGTCCTGCACTTCGCTTCCGCCAGCCACCTCTCCGCCACCGCACGGCGCATCGCCGGCACCGGCACCTCGGGACTGGGGGCGCTCGGACCGCGCGGAGTACTCGCCGCCTTCGTGCGAGGGAACACCCGAAGCCGGGCGTGATGCGGGGTGTTCCGGCCCTCGGCCGGGGGTCGTCGCCCCTTGCCGGGCCCCTCTATTGTGATTAATTTCACAAGCTCTATTGGCGCGTAACCTTCAGCCAGGCACCAGACGACATGGCCACCGATTCGATCCTCCGTCCCGGCGAGCTCAAGGACATCCTCCTGCGCGAGATCCAGTCGGCCGACCTGGCTGGCGTGGACGTCTCCGAGGTGGGCACGGTGCTTGAGGTCCGGGACGGCGTCGCCCGCATCTACGGGCTCAAGTCCGCCACCGCGGGCGAGATGCTCGAGTTCACGGCGCAGGAGACGGGCGAGACGGTGACCGGCCTGGTCCTCAACCTCGAAGAGGACAACGTCGGCGCCGCCATCATGGGCGACTACCTCAAGCTGAAGGAAGGCGACGAGGTCCGCCGGACCGGCCGGCTCCTCGAAGTGCCCGTCGGGCCCGCGATGCTGGGCCGCGTGGTGGATGCGCTCGGACGTCCGGTGGACGGCCGGGGCCCGATCGAGACGACGAGCGCGCGGCACGTCGAGATGGTGGCGCCGGGTATCATCGTCCGGCAGCCGGTGAAGGAGCCGCTGCAGACGGGGATCAAGGCGATCGACGCGATGATTCCGATCGGGCGCGGCCAGCGCGAGCTCATCATCGGCGACCGCGGCACCGGCAAGACGGCGATCGCCGTCGACACGATCATCAATCAGAAGGGCGCCGGCGTCGTCTGCGTCTACATCGCCATCGGCCAGAAGAAGTCCACGGTGGCCACGGTGGTCGAGCGCCTCCGCGAGGCGGGCGCCCTGGAGTACAGCGTGGTCGTGGTGGCCTCCGCGTCCGAGCCCGCGCCGCTCCAGTACATCGCCCCGTACGCCGGCTGCGCCATCGCCGAGTACTTCATGTACGAGGAGGGGAAGGCCACCCTCTGCGTCTACGACGACCTCTCGAAGCAGGCGGCCGCGTACCGGCAGCTGTCGCTCATCCTGCGCCGCCCGCCCGGCCGCGAGGCGTACCCGGGCGACGTCTTCTACCTCCACAGCCGGCTTCTCGAGCGTGCCGCGAAGATCTCCGAGGATCCGAACGTGGTGAACCTCGACGCCCGCATCAGGAAGCCGGGGGGATCGCTCACCGCGCTCCCCATCATCGAGACCCAGGCGGGTGACGTCTCGGCGTACATCCCGACGAACGTCATCTCGATCACCGACGGGCAGATCTTCCTCACCACCGATCTCTTCTACTCGAACGTGCGTCCGGCGGTGGA
>DASTYH010000041.1:0-2866 GCA_035765075.1 Gemmatimonadales bacterium | reverse complement strand
CAGGTCAGCGACGCGGCCGGGTACCTCCCGCGCCACGCGGGGGCCATCGACCTGGTCATGGACGACGTAGTGATGCGACTGCTCGCGGTGGAAGAGCTGCTGGAGGCGGTCCGGGGGGTGGAGCCCAACCTTCCCGTGCTGCTGGTGTCGGCGGCGCGGTGGCAGCGCATCGGAGCGGATCGCGAGCCCGCCACCAGACACCGGGTCCCGTTCGACCCCGACGTCATCACTGCCTACCTGCACGAGCTTCAGAGTCTCGACGACGCGGCCTAATCGGCCGGGTTACGGCTGCTTGGTCCCGAGGTACGTCCCCTTTTCCGCATCGTACAGGTCGATCCGCAGCACGGCGCCCTTGCGTGCCGGATCGAGCACCCTCGCGTGCACCACCCGGGGGTCGTCGGGCGGCCGGTAGAGGACCCATGCACCCGCACGCGCGGCCGCCTCCGCCTCCGCACACGGCTGCCGCGCCGGTTGCTCCGAGGCCGGGCGGCCGGGATACCAGATGCGGCATTCGCCGGCGGCGGGAAGCTGGGCCTCGGGAATGCCGAGCGGTCCGATCCGGTCCCGGTCCGGGCGGGCGCTGCGCTCCTCGATCTCCCGGGTCTCCGCCGGCGGCGGGGGCGGCGTCGCCTTGGGGGAGCAGGAGGCGATCGCCATCGCGACCATCGTGGTGGCGATCGCCCGCATACCGGTGACCGACGGCCTGAGAGATCGCATCGCGGCAGCTCCGCATCTTCGAGGCACGGTGAGCCTCCCTGCTTGACAGTATCTTCGCATGCCGCCGGCCGCCATGTGCTCGGCCTTCACTTGACAGCCTTCGCGTCGGGCGACACTGTGGTAGCTCCCCATCCCGACCTCATGACCACTGCCCGTCGGTCGCGCTCGATCGGACCGTGATGACCCAACCGCTCCATCTTCTCCTCATCGAAGACGATGCCGCGCTGGCGCGTTTTCTCCATCTCGCGCTGCGGTCGGAAGGGTACCGGGTGGATGTCGCGGAGTCGGGTGAGGAAGCATTCGCCCGGGCCGTCAGCGAGGACTACGACGTTCTCCTCCTGGACCTCTTTCTCCGCGACACCCAGGGGATCGACCTGCTGACCCGGCTGCGGCGTGACGGCGTGTCGACGCCCATCCTCGCCCTCGGCAGCAAGTCCGGACCCTCCTTCGTCGTACGCGCGCTGGATGCCGGCGCCGACGAATACGTCACCAAGCCGGTGAGCCCGGAGGAGATCGCCGCCCGGGTCCGAGCGCTGGTGCGCCGTTCCTCCCCGGTACCGCCGGCGATGCTCACCCTCGCCAACGTGTCGCTCAACATCATCGCCCATCAGGCCTTCGTAGATGGGCGCGCGCTCCACCTCACGCCGAAGGAGTTCGGCCTCCTCCACATCTTCCTGCGCCGGCAGGGGGATACCATCAGCCGCACCGACCTGCTCGCAAAGGTGTGGGAGATGTACTTCGATCCCGGCTCGAACGTGGTGGACGTTCACGTGTCGCGGCTCAGAACCAAGCTCCATCGGGCCGGGGCCGCCGTGGCCATCGAGGCGGTGCGGAGGGCGGGCTTCACCTGCACGGCCCGGCAGGCCGGCGCCGCGGGGGAGAGCAACGTCGTCGCCTGAGTCTCAGCTCGTTTCCGTGCCCGCCGTCCCGCCACCACCGATCCAGTCTCTCGGCTCCAGCATCGCCATCAGCTCCGCCTCGAAGGTGCCCGGGGCCCACTCGGGCGCGTACTCCCAGGCCGCCAGCGGCGGCAGGCTCATGAGCACGCTCTCGATCCTCGCCTTGGTCTGCAGGCCGAACAGCGTGCCGCGGTCGTGCACCAGATTGAACTCCACGTAGCGGCCCCGCCGGAACAGCTGAAACCGTCGCTCCCGCTCTCCCCACGGCTCGGAACGCCGGCGCTCCACGATCGGCCGGTACGCCGACGGCAGCGCGCGCCCGACATCCTGCCAGAAGCGGATCAGGGCCTCGAGGTCCAGCCCGCTGTCGCCGGGCCGGAGATGATCGAAGAAGATCCCGCCGATACCGCGCCGCTCGTCTCCCCGGTGGGCGTTCACGAAATAGTGATCGCACCAGGTCTTGAACCGGGGATAGAAGCCGGGATGGGCCCGGTCGCAGACGGTCTTGAGCGCGCGGTGGAAGTGGACCGCGTCGTCGGGATAGGGGAACGTCGGCGTGAGATCGGTCCCTCCGCCGAACCAGGCGTCGAGCGCCTCGCCTGAGGGACCGATGATCTCGAAGTAGCGGACGTTGAGATGGACCGTGGGCACCATGGGGCTCGCCGGGTGGACCACGAGGCTGACCCCGGCGGCGAAGAAGAGAGTGTCCGCGTCCCCGCCCACCCGGGAACCGAACCGCTGGGCCATTCCCGCCGGCAACGTGCCCTCCACGATGGAGCGGTTGATCCCGGCCTTCTCGAACGTGGCTCCGTGGGTGAGGACGCGAGACACGCCGCCTCCCCCGCCCTCCCGGGCCCAGACGTCCTCCCGGAACTTCCCTCCGCCGTCGAGCGCGGCGAAGAACCGGGTCGTCTCGTCGTGGAGATCGGCGACGAGATCGGCCACCCGCGCGCGGAACTCGGGGCCGCTCACCGGGCGCGCCACTCCTGCACCGCGGTCACGAACGCCTGCGCGTGGGCGACGGGGACGTCGGGCAGGATGCCATGTCCCAGGTTGGCGATGTGGCCTCGATCGCCGAACGCCCGCAGCATCTCGTGGGTTCGCTCCCGGATCACTGCCGGCGGCGCGTAGAGCCAGCAGGGATCCAGGTTGCCCTGAAGCGCCACCCGGTCGGCGCCGAGCCGGCGGCGGGCGTCCGCCGCGTCGGTCTGCCAGTCCACCCCGATGACGTCGGCCCCGGTGGCCACCGC
>DASTYH010000040.1:0-2145 GCA_035765075.1 Gemmatimonadales bacterium | reverse complement strand
GAGGAGCTCGCGGCCTCCCCGCTCGCGGCAGCGACCGCCGCGGAACGGATTCCGCTTCTCGGCAACGCCGGCGGATCGCTCGCGTCCCTCCTCGTGATGATCTCGACCTTCGGCTGTGTGGCCGCGTCGGCGCTCGCCTTCCCGCGAACGCAGTACGCCATGGCGGACCGGGGCCTCATGTTCCGCGCCGTCGGGCGCATTTCCCCCCGGTTCGCGACCCCGTCGGTGGCCACCTGGACCATGGGGGGCATCTCCGTCGCCTACGTCTTCCTGGGCAGCTTTCAGCGACTCGCCGACCAGATGGTGCTGGGACTCTGGCCCTTCTACACGCTGGCGGTGGCGGGCGTCTTCGTCCTCCGCCGCACGCGCCCTGATCTCGAGCGGCCGTACCGGGTCTGGGGCTATCCGCTGGTGCCGGGCTTCTTCATCGCGGCGGGGCTCCTGATGATGGGGAACGCCCTCGTCGCGGCCCCCCGGTCCACCGCGATCACCTTCGGCCTCCTCGCCGCCGGTCTCCCCATCTACTGGCTCTGGCGAGCAGGGTCCCGCCGCACCCGGGTGTAGTTGTTCGCTTTTTCTCGAACACGAAGCCGCGAAGTCGCGAAATCCGTCCAGGTTCTATCGATCCCTGGAGCACTCGAGGCCCCACTGGCGCTTCGTGGCTTCGTGGCTTCGCGGCTTCGCGGCTTCGTGTTCCAGAACAATCGGTTCCTCGGCCGGCTTGCCCAACTTCAATCCCCGCCGTACGTTGGAAGGTCATGCCCACTCCCTTCTTCGGCTACGGCGAGCGGCCCGAGTGGGAGGCGCGGCCGGCGCGTCCGTCGGGATCGGCCCTCGCCGAGCCCGAGCCGAAGCTCCAGCCGATCCCTCCCGGATTTGTCGGCAAGGTCGCCGTCGTGACCGGAGGCGCAACCGGCCTCGGCCGTACCATCGCTCATGAGTTTGCCCGCCTCGGCTGCAACGTGGCATTCTGCTACGTGAACATGCCGGGCCGCGACGTCAGCGAGCAGGCGCTCCTCACCGAAACCTCCCTTGCCGCCGCCGGCCGCGGCGTCCTCGCCGTCAAGTGCGACGTCCGCGACGGATCCGCGGTGCAGCAGTTCATCGATCAGGTCATCGAGAAATTCGGGACCGTCCACTACCTGGTGAACAACGCCGGCATCGCCAACGACGGCGCCCTCTGGCGCATGAGCGACCAGGCGTGGTCGGAAGTGCTGGATACCAATGTGACGGGTACGTTCAACTGCATCCGGGCGGTGGCGCCGCATTTCCGGCGGCAGCATTTCGGGAAGATCGTCAGCGTGAGCGCGCATCAGGCGGAGCGCCCCGGCTTCGGGGTGTGCAACTACGCGGCGAGCAAGGCGGCACTCCTCGGGCTGACCCGGGCCGCCGCCGTGGAGCTGGGCCCGGCCAACGTGAACGTGAACGCCGTGGCGCCGGGATTCATTCGCACCGAGCGGATGGCGATGCTCCCCCCCGAAGTGATCGAGCGGGCGCGCAAGCACTCGGTCCTCGGCCGCATCGCCGAGCCGGAAGATGTGGCGAAGGTGATTTCCTTCCTCTGCTCCGACGACGCCCGCCACATCACCGGGCAGACCATCGTGGTCGATGGCGGGCTGTCGATGGAGTGATCGCCCGCATGAACCGCGGGGGCGGTCCCACTTCCGCGCCTCCGCGCCTCCGAACCTCCGTGCTTCCCAAACCGTCGATTCCGCTATCTTTGACCCGCTCACGGGACGCGATTCACTCTCGAAGGACAGGCCTATTTCCGGAAACTTCAGGACCTCCTGCCTCGCCGCCGCGGCGATTGCGCTGACCGCCGGGTGCGGGCGCGCCGCCGCGCAGCAGGAGAGCCAGCCGAAGCCGCAGCGCTTCGAGAACAACGCGCTCTCCGTGGTGCCGCTGGCGGGCCAGCAGGTGCCCCTCCTGCCGATCACCATGGTGGTGGCGGATACCTCGGTCGAGCGCGACAGCGCGTGGGCGCCCTGGCGCGGCCGGGCCGCGGCGCTCGCGCGAGGCGATTCGCTGATCACCGACGAGCTCACGATGCGGGGACCCGAGATCGGCTGGGTGCCGCCGAACGAGCTCCGGAAGCTCGCGCGGCGGGCGCCGGGGATGCTCTCCGATCCGGGGAGCATGGGCCAG
>DASTYH010000039.1:0-2301 GCA_035765075.1 Gemmatimonadales bacterium | reverse complement strand
GGCGGCGAGCGCGCGCTCCGCCACCACCGTCATCTCCGCGGCCGTCGCCCGCTCGGCCACGGCGGCGACGTGGAGCCCCGCCGACGACGGCACGATCGTGAGCCGGCCCGGGAAGTCGCGCGCGACCGTGGTGCGGATGAGCTCGCGCCGCTCGCCGTAGATCCGCTGCATCCGGCGGATGTGCCGGGCGAGCAGGCCGGTGGCGATGAACTCCGCGAGCGTGGCCTGCGCGAGCAGCGACGTGTGCCAGTCGGTCACGAACTTCGCGCGGTGGATCGCCTCGCGGATGCCCGGCGGTGCCACGAGGAAGCCCAGCCGGAGGGTCGGGAGCAGCGTCTTCGAGAACGTGCCGACGTAGATCACGTGGCCCGCCGCGTCCATCGTCTGCAGCGGCTCGATCGGCCGGCCGTCGAAGCGGAATTCGCTGTCGTAGTCGTCCTCCACGATCGCCGCCCCGTGCTCGAGCGACCACGCGAGCAGCTCGCGCCGCCGCGACAGGCTCAGCACCGTCCCGAGGGGGTACTGGTGCGAAGGCGTCACGTATACGATCCGCGCCCTGTGCGGGATCTCCCGGACGACGATCCCTTCCTCGTCCACCGGTACCCCGTGGACCCGGAGCCCCAGCGACGTGAAGAGCCGCCGCGCCGGCCCGTAGCCGGGGTCCTCCATCGCCACTGTTTCGCCCGGCGCCACGAGCACGCGGGCCACGAGGTCGAGCGCCTGCTGCATGCCGCTCGTGACCACCACGTCGTCGCCCGTCGCGGCCACGGCGCGCGCGACGCCGATGTGGCGCGCGATCGCCTCCCGGAGTGCCGGGAGTCCCGCGGGCACGCCGTAGACGCCGCCAATCACGGCGTCGGCCCCGGTGGCGCGCGCCAGCAACCGGCGCCAGCGCTCGTGCGGAAAGTGCGCGGCGTCGGGGAGGCCCGAGCGGAAGTCGAACTCCGCCCGCGTCGCGTAGGGCGTGGCGAGCGGCACCGCGTCCCACACCGCCCGGGCGCGGAGCGCAGTGTGGCGATCGCCCGCCCGTCTCCCCGGCCGCGCTCCGGGGGCGGTGTCCGATGCCCGCGGGCTCACGAAGGTGCCCGCTCCGACGCGCCCGGTGAGCATCCCCTCGGCGGTGAGGCGGGTGTAGGCCGTGGTGACGGTCGTGCGGGAGAGCCGGAGCCGGCGAGCCAGCTCGCGGCTCGGCGGGAGCGCCTCGCCCGGGAGGAGCCGGCCGTCCACGATCGCCTGGCGGAGCTGCCGGTAGAGCTCGGCGGCGATGTTCCGCCGTTCGACCAGGCTGATGTGCAGCTCCATGGCGGCTACCCCCGCGCCGGCGTCCCGCGGCTCACCAGTAGCGCGCGGTCGCCATCGTTGCCGCCGCCACCAGCAGCAGGACCACGGCGAGCCGCATGACGAGCGTGGAGCGCCGCTGCAACCGCGCCATCTCCCGGACGACGGACTGGTCGGGAGGGCCCGCCGACGCCCCGAGCGTCGCGCCGAGTCGCTGGAGCCGGCGGCCCATCGGCCCGCCGATTCCCATCCCGAGCCCCAGTCCGAGGAGCGCGGCGAGCGCCCCGATACCGTATCCGATGCCCGTCGGCGACGACGGCCAGCTGCCGTTGCTGAGCGCCGCGTTCCGGCCGTAGAGGGCAAACCCCGAGAGCAGCGTGGCCACCGCCGCGATCCCCATCCACATCCCGAGCCGCCGCCTCCCCATGATCTCCTGCATGACGCTCCCGCCGCCGGCGCCGGCCGCGCGCTGGGCGGGGAAGAGGAACCACGTGAGAATCGCCGCCGATCCGACCCAGAAGAGCCCTCCGAGTATGTGTACGAGCCGCAACACGATCATCAGCCAGCGTCCATCCATCGATCTCATGCTCCGTGCGTGATAGGTTCACCGCGCGCACCGCCCGAGGTACGCGCGCCGAGCAAGGTAGGAACGGCGCCGCGCCCCGCGCGAGGGCCAATTCCGGTCCAATCGGGCAGGCCATTTCCCGGAATTGGTCTGGCGCCGGCCTGGCGGTCGGGAAGGGGTGGGTTTGAGGGTCGGAAGGTCGGAAGGGCGGGGCCTCGCGCCCGCCCCTCAACTTCGCCGCGCGCCCGGCAGCGCCGATCGGCGCACCGGGTGCAGACAGGAAAAGGAAATCCGCAGATTACGCAGATTGATCGGGGCTCGGGAAGAGCCCAAGGCACACCAGGAAGATTGCTATTGATGTGTCGCGCGGGGGAGCTGGGTTGCGCGATGATCAATCAGCGTAATCTGCGTGATCTGCGGATCTCAGTCCCCTTCCACCCTTCCATCCTTCCGCCGAC
>DASTYH010000038.1:0-5641 GCA_035765075.1 Gemmatimonadales bacterium | reverse complement strand
GCTGCGCCTCCGCAGCGAGCCGGCTGCGATCGGCGTCGAGGACCTGAAGGAAGTCCGCCGCCCCCGCCTCGAAGCGGAGCCGCGCGAGCTCGGAGGCGCGTCGGCTCGCCGCCGCCGCCGCCTCCAGGTGGGTGAGCCGCTCGCGCGCGCTCTGGTAGCGGACCACCGCGCTGCGGATCTCCTCACCCGCCTCGCGGACGGTCTGTTCGTAGCGCGCTTCCGCCGCATTCCGCTCCGCCGCCGCGGCATCGGCGCCCGCCTTCACGCGCCCCAGGTTGAGCAGCGGCCACGAGACGACCGGCCCCACCGCAAACCTCGACGTCCCATTTCCCCCGAGCCGGTCGAACTCGTTCGATGCCACCCCCACGCCCCCGACGATCGAGACCCGCGGGAGGTAATCCGCCTTCGCCGCTCCGTGAAATGCCGCGGCGGCCGCCGCCTGCCGCTCGGCGCTCACCACGTCCGGCCGCCGCCGGACCAGGCGCTCGATGCTCGCCGGTGCGGCGATCGCCGGGAGCTCGGGGAAGGGGAGCGCCGCCCCCAGCTCCTCCGCCACGGGCTCGGGATCCCGGCCGGTGAGTACCGCGATCCGGTACTGCTCCGCGGTGACCCGCGACTCCAGATCGAGCGCCGCCGCCTGCGTGAGGCTGAGCTGCGCCTGGGCCCGCTCGGTGTCGAGCTCGTTGCCGCGCCCCGCCTCGAGTCGCCGGCGGGTGAGCGCGAGTGTCCGCTCCTGGTTCTCGGCGTTCTCCCTGGCCACACCGAGCTGCGACTGCAGCCCGCGCATCACGACGTAGCTCCGCGCGAGCTCCGCGGTGACGAGGAGCTGCACGTCCTCCTCCTCCGCTTCCGACGAGCCCACCAGCGCGTTCCGGCCGCGCAGCCCGCCGCGGAGCCGGCCGAAGAGGTCGAGCTCCCAGCTCGCCTCGACCCCGGCATCCCAGTAGTCGTAGTCGGGGCCGCGCTCCGTCGTCCCCGGGATCGCCGCGAGGGGGAGCCGCTGGCGGGAGTACGTCCCCACCGCGGTCACCGTCGGCGCCAGATTGAGCGCCGCGTCGGTGCGCACCGCGCGCGCCTGGTCCACCCGCGCCGCGGCGGCGCGGACGTCGCCGTTGGCGGAGAGCGCCTGGCGCACGAGGCGCACGAGCGTGGTATCGCCCACCGACTCCCAGAAGGCGAGCGGGGCGGAGCTGCCCCGGGGCGCCGGCGCGTCCTGCGCGGCGGCCGCCGCCGGCGCGGCGACGAGCGCCGCGCCCAGTATGATCGAGATCCGTCTCATGCGTACGCCTCCTGGGTACCGGCGGGGGCGAGCACCTCGCTCGCTTCCGCCTCCGGCTGGTGCTCCGCCGCAATGAGCGAGTAGAGCACCGGCACGACGAACAGGGTGAAGACCGCGCCGACCGTCATGCCCGCCACCAGCACGATGCCGATGCTGTTCCGCGCCTCCGCGCCGGGGCCGGAGACGAAGACGAGCGGGAGGTGGCCGAAGACCGTCGCGAACGAGGTCATGAGCACCGGCCGGAGCCGGGTGAGCGCCGACTCCCGGAGCGCCGCCGCCTTGGAGAGGCCCCGCTTCTGGAGCGTGTTGGCGAACTCCACGACGAGGATCCCGTTCTTGGCGATCAGCCCGACCAGCGTGATGAGCCCGACCTGCGAGTAGATGTTGAGCGTCGTCAGATCGAGGAAGGTGAAGACGAGCGCTCCCGAGATCGCGAGCGGCACCGAGCCGAGGAGCACGATCAGCGGATCGCGGAAGCTCTGGAACTGCGCCGCCAGCACCAGGTAGATCAGGACCACGGCAAAGCCGAGCGTCACCGTCAGGGCGGCGCTCTCGCGCCGGATCTGGCGCGACTCGCCGGCGTAGTCGAGCGTCACGCCGGGACCCGCCGCCTGGACCGCGGCCGCCTCGAGGATGTCGAGCCCTTCCGACTTGGTGACCCCGGGCTGCACGCCGCCGAAGATCCGCACCGCGTTCCGCTGCTGGAACCGGTTGAGGGTCCGCGGCGCCACGCCGGTCTCGATCTTCGTGAACGTGGAGACCGGGACGAGCTCCCCCGACGGCGTCCGGATCTTGAGGTCGAGGAGCGGCCCCACCGTGGTGCGGTCCTCCTCGCCGATCTGCGGGATGACCTTGTAGCTCCGGTCGAAGTAGTTGAACCGGTTGACGTAGGCCCCGCCGAGCAGCGTGCCCAGCTCCTGCGCCACGGAGGCGAGGTCGAGCCCGAGGTCCGACACCCGCTCGCGATCGATCACCACCCGCGCTTCGGGGAGGTCGATCTTGAGGTCGGTGTCCACGTACAGGAACTTCCCGCTCGCCCAGCCGGCGCCGACCACCTGGCCCGCCGTCTCGAGCATCTGCTCGAGCGGCATGTCGCTCGCCAGCACCAGCTCGACGTCGTACTGGCCCGGCGTCGGCAGCGGCGGATCGAGTCGCGGGAACACGCGGAGCCCCGGGATCTGCGACACGGCGCCGAACACCTCGCCGTACATCTCCGCGGTCGAGCGGTCCCGCTCCTTCCAGTCCTTCATCGGGATCCCGCCGAACCCGCCCCACGCCGTGGTGAGCGACCACATGAAGTCGGCCTCGGGGAAGCTGAGCCCCGCCTTGATCACCTCGAGCGATGCCGCGTTCGACGCGGTGAGCGACGCGTCGGGCGCCGCCTGCATGAAGAGGCTGATGTGGCTCTGGTCCTCCACCGGCGCCAGCTCCCGCTGCGAGAAGCGGTAGAGCGGCCACGCCGCCAGCATCACGAGCAGCGCCGCGGCGACGACCGCGCCGCGGATCGAGAGCGCGCCGTCGAGCAGCGTCGCGTAGCGGTCCCGCACCGCGTCGAAGGCGCGGTTGACGAAGGCGGTGAGCCGCCCCTCTTCCCCATGCGGGTGCACGAGGCGCGCGCTCATCGCCGGCGAGAGCGTAATGGCCACGAAGCCGGAGACGAGCACAGCCGCCACCAGGGTGATGGCGAACTCGAGGAAGAGCGAGCCGGTGAGGCCCCCCTGGAAGCCGATCGGGGCGTACACCACCGCCAGCGTGATGGTCATCGCGATGATCGGGGCGAGGAGCTCCCGCGCCCCCGCGATCGCCGCGTCGATGCGCGACTTGCCCAGCCGTACGTGGCGCTCGACGTTCTCGACCACCACGATCGCGTCGTCCACCACGAGACCCACCGAGAGCACCAGCGCCAGGATCGTCAGCAGGTTGAGGCTGAAGCCGAACGCCAGCATCAGGAGTGCCGCGCCGATGAGCGACACCGGCATCGCCACCAGCGGCACCATCGCCGTCCGGAGCGAGCCCATGAAGAGGAAGACCACGAGGCCGACGATGAGGATCGTCTCGCCGAGGGTCTTGGCGATCTCGCCGAGCGCGTCCCGCATGAAGCGGGTCCCGTCCCACACGAGCCGCATCTCGACGTCGTCGGGAAGCGTCGGCTGGAGGCGCTCCATCTCCGCGCGGAGCCGGGAGGCCACCTCGATCTCGTTGGCGCCGACGAGGGGCCAGATCCCGAGGTACACCGCCGGCTGCTCGTTGTACTTCGCAATGAAATCGGCTTCCTCCGCCCCCAGCTCCACCCGCGCCACATCCGAGAGCCGCACGATGCCGCCGTCCCGCTCGGCCACGATCAGGTCCTCGAACTCCCCGACGGCGCGGAGGTCGGTGTTGGCGAGGAGGTCCACCTGCACGAGGTCGCCCTTGGTGCGGCCTACCGCGGCGAGGTAGTTGTTGCGCTGGAGCGCGCGGTGCACGTCGCCCGGGGAGAGGTTGTGCTCCGCCAGGCGGTCAGGATCGATCCAGATCCGCATCGCGATCTGGCGCGCCCCCTCGAGGGTCACCTTCTGGACGCCCTCGAGCGTCGCGAGCTGCGGCTGCAGCGTCCGCGAGAGCCAGTCGGTGAGCTCCGGGGCGGTCCGGTCCTTCGACGCGAAGCTCAGGTAGAACGACGCGTAGGGCCGGTCGGCGCGCTGGATGTCCACCATCGGCGGCTCCGCCTCCGACGGCAGCTCCGAGCGCACCTGCTGGAGCCGCGCCGTCACTTCGGCGAGCGCGGCGGTGCTGCTGTGGTCGAGCTTGAGTCGCACCGTCACGGTGCTGACGCCCGCCCGGCTGGTGGATTCGACGTGATCCACCCCGCTGATGGCGGAGACGGCGCGCTCGATCGGCACCGTCAGGAACCCGCGCACCGTCTCGGCGCTCGCGCCGTAATAGACGGTGTTGATGACCACCGACGTCGCCTCGATGTCGGGGTACTGCTGGACCGGAAGGCTGGTGAGCGCGCGCGCCCCGAGGAGCACGATGCTCAGGTTCAGCACGATCGCGAGGACCGGCTTCCGGATGAAGAGATCGGTGATCGCGCGGATCCGTCCGCGCGGCTCCTGGTGCTCCGACATCAGCGACCTCCCTTCGGGGCGGACGCCACATCGTCCGCGGGCTTCACCTGGACCAGCGCCCCGTCACGGAGCTTGAACGACCCCGAGGTGGCCACCTGCTCGCCGGGCTTGAGGCCGCCGAGCACGATCACCTCGTCGTTGACCACTTCACCCGCCACGACCTGCCGCACCGCGGCGCGGGTGGCGCCGGTGCTGTCCGCCTGGAGCACGAAGATCTGGTCGCCGCCCGGTCCCTTCCGGAGGGCGCTCACCGGCACGAACACCGCCTGCTGCGCCGGACCGGTGGGAATGCGCACGCGCACCGAGCCGCCGGGCGCCACCGGATCCCCCTGCGTGAGCCGCGCGCGCACCAGCGCATTCCGCGTCTCGGGGTCCACCCGCGCGTCCACCGCCACGATCGCCGCCTTGATCGGCTCCGGGTCGGAGCCGGCAAAGACCTCGACCTTCTGGCCCACCCGGAGCGCCGCCGCCACCGACTGCGCCACGGCGAAGTCCACGTTCACCGGCTCCGCCACACCCTGCAGGGTGGTGAGCTCGGTGCCTTCGGAGAGGTACTGGCCGGGGTGCACGTCGGAGAGACCGATCCGCGCGCGGAAGGGCGCCCGGATCGTCTTCCGCGCGATCACCGCCTTGAGCCGCGCGATCTCGGCGAGCGCCACGTCGCGCTCCGCGCGGGCCCGGTCGAGCTCCTCCCGCGAGGCGGCGCCCGCATCGGCCAGCGACTTCGTCCGCTCGAGGACCGTCCCGGCCAGCCCCGCCTGGGCCTCGAGGGCCCGGAGCGATGCCTCCTCCACGCTCACGTCGAGCGCCACGAGCACCGTGCCCGGCTCGACGATCTGGCCGGGGGTGAGGCGGACGCTCCGGACCGTGCCGGCGAGCTCGTTCCGGAGCGTCACCGAGCGGAGGGCGTGGACGGTGCCGATCGCGGTGGTGGTGGCGTGGTGCGGCCGCTCGACGGCGGCCGCCGCGGTCACCACCTCCGCCGGCTCCATGGGGTTGGCCGAAGCCGCCTCGGCGGCGCGGAGGGAGGAGAATTTCCAGAAGGAGAGGGCCGCCCCGATCGCGATGACGGCGACGATGAGCGTGACGGACCGCCGGAAGGACGACCGGGGGCGGGAGTCGAGATCGGAATACTGCATTGGTGAGGCCCTTTCAGAACGTGGTTACGACCCTCGCTGACACCGCAACTCAAATACAGTCATACAACTATCGAACTTTTCCACAAAACTGCGGGCAGAAACGGAAATCTTCCCCG
>DASTYH010000037.1:0-7894 GCA_035765075.1 Gemmatimonadales bacterium | reverse complement strand
GAAGAGGGAGTTGTAGATCGCCTCCTCCGTCGCCTCGACGGTGGCCTCGAAGATCGGCGACAGCACCTCGTTGGCGAGCTCCCCGGTGGTGAGCCTTGCCGCCGCCGGATCCCGGCGCACGCCGGCGGCGGTCGAGAAGGCGATCACATAGTCTCCTGACCCGTTCGACGCCGACGAGCCCGTGCGCGCGAGACCCATGAGCGCACGCGCGGCGACCCGCCCGAGGTTCCGATCGGAGAGCGGCGCATCGGTTGCGACGATCATGATGATGGACCCGTCGCCCCGGCTCGGGGGATTGGGGCGCCGGCGGTCGAACGGCGACGGCAGCTCGCGCCAGAGCGGCGCACCGAGCACCTGGAGCGCCCCGCCGAAGTTGCTCTGCACCAGCACGCCCACCGTATAGGCGCTGTCGCCCACCGTGATGCGGCGCGACGCAGTTCCGATCCCTCCCTTCCAGCCGAAGGCGATCGTCCCGGCGCCGGCGCCCACGCTCCCTTCGGCCACGCGCCCGGTGTCCGCGGCGGCGAGGGCCGCCCGCACCTGCTCCGGAGTGATCGGGCGCGCCCGGATCGCGTTCAGGTAGCCGTCGTTCGTCTCCGCCACCACCGGGTTGATCGAGCGGACCCGCTCCATCCCCGGCTGCTCGAGGAGCCATCCCGCGAGTGCATCGGCCGCGCGCCAGACGCAGAGCGTGCAGGTCAGGAGAATGGGCGATTCGAGCTCGCCCAGCTCGTTCACCTGAGTAGAGCCGAGCAGCTTCCCGAAACCGTTGCCGACGTGGACCGCGGCGGGCACCCGGGAGAGATAGGGATTGCCGCCATGCGGGAGGATGGCGGTGACGCCGGTGCGGACGGAATCCCCCTCGAGCACCGTCGCATGGCCGACGCGCACACCCGGTACGTCGGTAATGGCGTTCCGCGGGCCCGGATCGAGCCGGCCGGGGGCCACGCCGATCTCGCGGGCGCGGGCCCGCCCCTCCTGCCCCGCCAGTGGCGCGGCCGTCGCGAGCAGGAGAAGGCTGAGGGTGAGGCGTCGCGTCATGTCCTGAGCTCCTCGAGATCGCGGTAGAGATCGAGCGCGGCGGGATTGGCGAGCGCATCCCGGTTTCTGACGGGACGCCCGTGAATCACCTCGCGCACCGCGAGCTCGGTGATCTTGCCGCTGATGGTGCGGGGGATGTCGGCCACCTGGATGATCCGCCTCGGCACGTGGTGCGGACTCGTCGTGCTCCGGATGGCGTGGCGGATGCGCTCGCGGAGCCCATCGTCGAGGGTGAGGCCCTCGCGCAGCCGCACGAAGAGGACGATCCGGACGTCGTCCTCCCACTCCTGCCCCACCACGAGGCTCTCAACGATTTCCGGGAGCTGCTCCACCTGGCGGTAGATCTCCGCCGTCCCGATGCGGACGCCGCCCGGATTGAGCGTGGCGTCGCTCCGGCCGTGGATCACCAGTCCGTCATGCGGGGTCAGCTCGGCCCAGTCACCGTGGCGCCAGACGTTGGGAAAGACCTCGAAATACGCCGAGCGATACTTCGCGCCATCGGGATCGTCCCAGAACGCCACCGGCATGCTCGGAAAGGGGAGCGTGCAGCAGAGCTCGCCGGGCACGCCGACTGGCTGCCGCAGCGGCGGGCCCCCGGTCTCGCCGCCGGTCGGCGCCAGGATCTCCACGCGCATGCCGAGGCCGCGGGTCTGCAGCTCGCCGCGCCAGACCGGTGCGATCGGATTGCCAAGCGCGAAGCAGGAGATGATGTCGGTACCGCCGCTGATGCTCGCAAGATGGATGTCGGATCCGATGGCGCGATAGACGTAATCGTAGCTGTGCTCCGCGAGCGGGCTTCCGGTCGAGAGCACCGCGCGGAGCGCGGAGAGGTCCCGGGTACGGCCGGGCGTGAGGCCTTCCTTCTCCGCGAGCGCCAGGTACTTGGCACTCGTCCCGAAGACGGTGATCCGTTCCGCCTCCGCCATCCGCCAGAGGATCTCCCGGTCGGGGGCGAGGGGCGCGCCGTCGTACAGGACCACCGTGGCGCCGACGGCGAGACTGGAGACGAGCCAGTTCCACATCATCCAGCCGCAGGTGGTGAAGTAGAAGATGCGGTCGTCCCGCGTGAGGTCGGTGTGGAGCACCAGCTCCTTCAGGTGCTGCAGCAGCGTTCCACCCGCGCCATGCACCATGCACTTCGGGAGACCGGTGGTGCCGGAGGAGTACATGATGTAGAGCGGATGATCGAACGGCATCCGCCGCCCGCGTCCCACTCCCGCCGTACCCCCCTTCCCCGCCGTTTCCGCCATGAACTCCCCCCAGAGCCGCGCCCCCCCGATCCCCGCGAGTGCCGGCCGCTCGGCGAGGTACGACACGATGACCACACGCTCGATGGAGGGGATCCTGCTCCGGACGTCGCGCACCCGCTCGAGACAGTCGATCTCCTTCCCTGCGTAGCGGTACCCGTCGGCGGCCACGAAGACCTTCGGCGCAATCTGCCCGAAGCGGTCGAGGACACCGCCGGCCCCGAAATCGGGCGAGCAGGAGGACCAGATCGCGCCGAGGAGCGAGGTCCCGAGCATGGCGATGACCGCCTCGGGAATGTTCGGGAGGAAACCGGCGACACGATCGCCGGGGCCGACGCCCGCCCCCAGGAGCGCCGCCGCGAAGCGATGCGCCTCCTGCCGGAGCGCCACTCCGGAGAGCGCCGCCCGGCGTCCGCGCTCGTCCCAGGAGACGATCGCCTCGCGCTCATCGGCATGGCGGAGGAGATTCTCGGCGAAGTTGAGCCGCGCGCCGGTGAACCACGTCGGCCCGAGCGCAGGATCGGGAGGAGCCATGCGGTCGAGCCCGCGCACCACTTCGGCCCAGGGCGCTCCGCCGTTCCGCTCCTCCGCCACCACGCCGGTGAATTCCCAGACCGCGGGCCAGAAGCGCGCCGGGTGGGCGATCGACCAGGCATGGAGCGATGCCCAGTCGGTCACGCCCTCCGCGCGGTCGGCCACGAACCGGATGAAGCGGGTGACGTTGGCGCGGGCGATGCGTTCCGGGGAGGGGCGCCAGACGGGTCCGGTCATGCGATCAACGGGCGCATGAGCACCTCGGTACCCTCGGTGGAGAGACCGCCCCGGGGGACACCCGGGGCGGGAGCGACGTCAGGTGGTCGGGGGATTGAACTGGGCGTGCTGTGCGTCGAGCCAGCTCCGGTGATACTCCGGGTCTTCGATGGCCAGCGCGCTCTTCGCCACCTTGAGCGGGCGGAAACTGTCCATCATCACCGCGAGCTCGTCGGTGTACTTCGCGCCGATGCTCGCCTCCGCCCGCCCCGGGTGCGGCCCGTGCGGGATCCCGTCGGGATGGTGGGTGATGCTGCCGAATTCGATGCCCTTCCGGCTCATGAACTCGCTCGAGGCGTAATACAGCACCTCGTCGGAATCCACGTTGGCGTGGTTGTACGGTGCCGGGACTGCTTCCGGATCGAAGTCGTAGGGCCGGGGGCAGAAGCTGCAGATCACGAATCCGTCGCCCTGGAAGGTCTGGTGCACCGGCGGCGGCTGATGGACCCGTCCCACGATCGGCTCGAAGTCATGGATGTTGAACGCCCACGGGTAGAAGTACCCGTCCCACCCGACGACGTCGAGCGGATGGTGATCGAGGACGATCTCGTTGATCCCGTCGTACTGCTTCACCAGGATCGGGAAATCGCCCATCTCGTCGTGCGTCCTGAGCTCGGTCGGCCGCCGGATGTCGCGCTCGGAGTAGGGGGCGCCTTCGATCAGCTGGCCGAATTCGTTCCGGTACCGCTTGGGCCAGCGGACGTGGCCGCGGCTCTCGAAGATGACGAGCTTGGGCGGCTCCTTTCCGAGGTCGAAGCGGTACCGGTGCATGATCCCCCGGTGGATCACGAGGTAATCGCCCTCGTGAAAGGGGAGATCGCCGAACTGGGTCTCGAGGGTGCCGCTCCCCTTGCTCACGTAGACGCACTCATCCGCCTGCGCGTTCCGGTAGAAGTGCGCATCGTTCTCGTCGGGCTCGACGTAGAGCATGCCGATGTCGGCGTTGAAGAGGAGCGGCGTCCGGTCGAGCGTCGGGCTCCCTCCCTTCCGGGCCCGCGCGGTCCGGAAATGACGATGCCGGAGCGAGGCGTCGGGATCGGCCTCCCAGACGAGCTCCTTCACCCGGCGCACCGACTTCACCGTGGTGGGGGGGTGCACGTGATAGAGGAGCGAGGAAGTGCCGGTGAAGCCCTCATGGCCGACGAGCTGCTCCGCATAGAGCCCCCCGTCCGGCCGCCGGAAGGCGATGTGCCGCTTCCGCGGAATCCGCCCGAGAGTGTGATAGATCGGCATACGGTCAGTCCTTCATTTTCGAACGCGGAGGCACGAAGCCGCGAAGTCGCGAAGAGATGCGGATGGTGACTCTGCTCCCCACCGGCATCGCAGCTTCCTTCGCGGCTTCGCGACGTCGAGCCTTCGCGTTCAGGATCAGAGGTTTCCCCGGAGCGCCTGCTCGCGCTCGATGGATTCGAACAGCGCCTTGAAGTTCCCCTTCCCGAAGCTCCGTGCGCCCTTGCGCTGGATGATCTCGTAGAAGAGCGTCGGCCGGTCCTGTACCGGCTTGCTGAAGATCTGGAGAAGGTATCCCTCGTCGTCCCGGTCCACGAGGATGCCCAGCTCCTTCAGCGGCTCGAGGTCCTCGTCGATCGTCCCCACCCGGTCCAGGAGCGAGTCGTAATACGTCGTCGGCACCCGGAGGAATTCGATCCCCCGGTCGCGCAGGCTCGACACGGTGTGCACGATGTCGTTGGTGGCGAGGGCGAGGTGCTGGACGCCGGGACCGCGGTAGAACTCCAGGTACTCGTCGATCTGCGACTTCTTCTTGCCGGCGGCCGGCTCGTTGATCGGGAACTTGATCCGCTCGTTGCCGCTCGCCACCACCTTCGACATGAGCGAGCTGTACTCGGTCGAGATGTCCTTGTCGTCGAAGGAGATGAGGTTCTTGAACCCCATCACGTCCTCGTAGAACTTGACCCAGGTGTTCATCTTCCCGAGCTCGACGTTGCCGACGCAATGGTCGACGTGGAGGAGTCCCACGGGCTCGGTGCGGAAGCGGCTGGTGACGGGGCGGAAGCCGGGAAGGAAGAGGCCGTCGTAGTTCCGGCGCTCGACGAGCGAATGGATCGTGTCGCCGTAGGTGTGGATCGCGGCGACCACGACCTCGCCGTCCTCGTCGGTCAGGACCTCGGGGGGGTGCACCGGGCGCGCGCCGCGGTCGACCGCCGCCGTGAAGGCCTCGCGCGCGTCGTCCACCCAGAGCGCCAGGTCCCGCACGCCGTCGCCGTGCAGGTGTACGTGCCGCGCGATGTCGGAGTCGGGGCCGAGCGGACTGGTGAGGACGAGCCGGATCTTGTTCTGGACGAGGAGATAGCTCGCGCGGTCGCGGACGCCCGTCTCGGGACCCCGGTACGCCACGAGCTCGTAGCCGAACGCCGAGACGTAGTAGTGCGCGGACTGCCGGGCATTTCCGACGTAGAACTCGACGTAGTCGGTGCCGTTGATGGGAAAGGTATCGGTCGGGGCCGCTGGCGCGGCAAGGCTGTCGGTCTGCATCGGCATCTCCATGGCTCGGCCGGACGCGCGTGGACTGCCTGAAAGATAACCCGGCCCTAGCTCCCCACCACCGAGGGATTGGCCTCCTCCCCCGCCGCCGTTGCATCGAGCAGCCGCCGGACCTCGGCGGTCAGTTCGGCCGGGGTGTAGGGCTTCTGCAGATAGGCCTCGCCGCCGCTCAGGAGGCCCTTGTCCCGCACCTCCTCCCCGGTATACGCGGACATGAAGAGGATGGGGTGGCGGAGCTGGAGTGCCGCCATCCGCTCCTGAAGCTCCTTTCCCCCCATCTCCGGCATGACGACGTCGGTGACGACCAGGTCGATGCTCTCCCCCCGCTCCGCCAGGATGCGGAGCGCCTCGGCGCCCTGCCGGGCTTCCACCGTCCGGTACCCGGATTCCCGAAGGGCGCGCGAGGCGAGCTGGCGCACCGCCTCCTCGTCCTCCACCACGAGGACGGTCTCGTTGCCGCGACGCGCAGTCAGCACCTCCCGCTCGTTGAGGGCTTCGGCGGGAAGCGTCTGGGGGAAGAAGACGGAGAAGGAACTCCCCGCGCCCTCCCGGCTCCGGACGGTGACATACCCCTCGCTCTGCTTGACGATCCCGTAGACCGTCGAGAGGCCGAGCCCGGTTCCCTTCCCGACCTCCTTGGTGGTGAAGAACGGCTCGAAGACGCGGCTCACGGTCTCGGCGTCCATCCCGGAACCGGTGTCGCTCACCGTGAGGACCGCATAGGTGCCGGCCGGGATCGAGATGCCGATCCGGTCCTGCAGGTCGTCGGCCTCGAGGTCGTCGATCGCGGTGCGTATTCCGAGCCGCCCGCCGTTCACCATCGCGTCCCGGGCGTTGAAGGCGAGATTGATGAGGACCTGCTCGAGCTGCGTCCGGTCGGCCCGCACCCAGGGCGTCACCTCCGCGAGTCCGACGTCGAGCTGGATGTCGGCCGGCAGGAGGGTGCGGAGGAGCTGGACGGTGTCGCTCACCACGAGGTTGAGGTCGAGAATGCGGGCCTGCGGGCCCTGCCGCCGGCTGAAGACGAGAAGCTGCTGACTGATCGCGGCGGCGCGCGCCGCCGCACGGTGGATCTCCTCGACGTCGGAGCGGTGCTCGCCGGCGAGACTCTGGGAGGCAAGGAGGAACTCGCTGAAGCCCAGCACGATGGTCATCATGTTGTTGACCTCGTGCGCGACCCCGCCGGCGAGGCGGCCGACCGCCTCGAGGCGCTGCGCGCCGCGGAGCCTCGCCTCGGCCCGCCGCAGGTCCGAGAGGTCCTGCAGCTGGATGGCCCGGTAGGTGACCTCGCCCCGCTCGTTCCGGACGACGGTGAGATTGGCCAGCACCGGGAAGGTGGAGCCGTCGCGCCGGATGTGATCGACTTCGAGCGCGTGGGGGTCGTCGGGGGCGTGGGCGATCCTCGCCATGAAGTCGCCCGTCGACTCGGGTGCCACGAACTCGGTGATCAGATGGCCCACCAGTTCGTCCGGAGAGTCGTAGGCATGCATCCGCGCGAAGGCGGCGTTGGCCGATTCGATGCGCCAGTCGATCGGATCGAGGATCGCCGCGCCCCAGCTCGCGGTCTCGAACGTATGCGCCCACTTCTCGATGGCTTCGTCGAGCCGGATGCGCACGCTGGGGCGGCCGATGATCTCGCGCGTGCGCGCGGCGTCGAGAGCGATGGCGGTGCGGCGCGCGATCAGGATGCCGGCGGCGAAATCGGCGGAGGTGTACCGGGCCCGTTCCCCGGTCCGGACGAAGGCAATGGCCCCGAGCGCCCGGCCGCGGACGCTGAGGGGGTGGACGATCAGGCTGCTGACGTCGAGCTCCGCCGCCAGCGCGAGGAGCCCGGGCCGATGCCCGAGGAGCGCATCGAGCGTCTCCGGTGTCGCCTCGGGGATCCAGTGGGAGCGGGCGCCGCGTTTTTCACCGAGCTTGACCGCCGCCGCGTCGAAGTCGCGGAAGTGGGCGGCCACGATCTCCCGGAGCCGGTGCGCCTCTCCCGGGAGCCGGTGGGCCACCTCGATCTGGTGCCGGCTGTCGTCCTCCGGGACCACCACTACGGCCACGTCGGCAAACTCCGGCACCATGGCCTCGGTCGCCGCGCGCAGCACACCCGCGCCGGTGCGGGCCTCCTCGAGTCGCCGGGTGGCCCGTCCAACGTGGTGCAGTTGATCGCGCGGTTCTTTCCCACTTCCAAATGGCCTCAACGCGGTCTCCGAAGCTGGTTCGGGTTCCATCACGGCGGCGCCGCGACGGCTCGACTACAATCCGCGCGGGGGCGCTTTCCTGCGGTGACGTGCGTCGCAACC
>DASTYH010000036.1:0-43582 GCA_035765075.1 Gemmatimonadales bacterium | reverse complement strand
GGCGTCGGGGATCGGGAGCGCTCCCGCACGCTGCAACCGCTGGCGCAGCGTTTCGCCCTCCACGTAGGGCATCGTGAACCAGAGCACTCCCGCATCGGCGCCGGAATCGTAGATCGGGAGGATGTGCGGATGCTGCAGCTGTGCCGCGATCCGGATCTCGCGCTGAAACCGTTCCGGGCCGAGCCTCACGGCCAGCTCGGGATGCAGCACCTTGATCGCGATCGGCCGATCGTGCTTGAGGTCCTGGGCGAGGTATACCATCGCCATGCCGCCGCGGCCGATCGGCCGCACGATCTGCCAGGGTCCGATGCGCTCGGGAGTCTCTCCCGGAGGGAAGGGTCCCATGTCGCCGACGAGACCGCCGGCAAGGCGGGCCAGCGGCGACTCGAGGATTCCCTCGGAGCGACGATGCGCCTCCAGCAGGCGCAGCACCTCCTCGCGCAGCTCGGCCTCCTCGATCGGCAAGCGGTCGAGCCAGGCCATCTGCTCGTCGATGGAAAGATCGACCAGGGCGTCGAACACCGTGAGGCAGGAACGCCTGGTGGGATCAGGGGACATGCGTCTCCTCGGAGCGGAGCGTCTCGGGCATCCGCACGATCACCAGCACACCGGAGGCGACGGTGAGCAGGGCGACGCCGCCGATCGACCACGCCATGCCGAAGACGTCGGCCAGGGCGCCGGCAAGGAGCGCTCCCACGGCATACCCGCTGTCGCGCCAGAAGCGGTAGACGCCCACCGCCGACGCCCGCCAGCGCGGATGCGCCACATCGCCGACCGCCGCCAGCAGTGTGGGGTAGACCATCGCTGTACCCGCGCCGAGCACCACGGCTGCGCCGACCCACGGCCAGAACCCCCGGCCGAGAGCGACCGCAGCAAGGGCGCCGCCCTGCAGGAGCATACCACCGGCAATGAGCCGCTTGCGACCCCAGCGGTCGGAGAGCGCGCCCGTCCCGAGCTGCAGCAGGCCCCACACGGCCGGATAGGTGAAGCTCAGGATTCCGATCCGGGCCACGTCCAGCCCCCCGGCTGCAAAGAAGAGGGGGAACAGCCCCCACGCGAGGCCATCGTTCAGGTTGTTGACCAGGCCCGCCTGGCTCGCGCTCGAGAGGGCGGGATCGCGCCAGCTCGCCCGCGCGAAGATCTCGCGCGTGGAGAGCCCCGCCTCTGGTCCCGCGGCACCGGGCGGCGAGGGGAAGTCACCCGACTCGAGCGCCGCATGGTGGCGCGTCTCGCGGACGAAGAGCAGCGAAAGGGCGAGGCCGGCGGCGGCACAGGCGATTCCCAGGTAGAACGGCTCGGGCCTGAGCCCCCAGGCCTGGGCCAGGTACCCGGTGCCGAGCGCCGCCAGCGCCACGGCGAGGTAGCCCGCGAACTCGTTGAGGCCCATCACCAGGCCGCGCCGCTTCGCGCCCACGAGGTCCATCTTCATGATGACGGTCGTGGACCATGCAAGACCCTGGTTGATGCCCAGGAGCACGTTGGCGACGATGATCCACGACCAGCTGGGTGCCCAGATGACCAGGAATGGAACCGGCAACCCCACGAGCCAGCCGGCCAGAAGGACGCGGCGGCGGCCGTACACGTCGCCCAGCCGCCCCGCGAGGAAATTGGTGAGCGCCTTGACCACGCCGAAGGTGGCGATGAACGAGAGGATGGCACTCTTGCTGGCCACGCCGAATTCCGCCTCCGCGAGCAGTGGGAGCACGGTTCGCTCCATGCCCACCATCGCGCCCACGAATGCGTTGACCAGCACCAGCAGCCAGAACTGGCGCCAGTTGGCTCGCAGACCGAGCGCGATGCCGGGCGCGGAGAATCCCTGGCGGATCGGGGTGGAGCCGACGTTCATCGGTTCACGCGTCGTCGGTACGGGAGTCGACTTCATACCCCTGGCCCCGCCACGCGGGGATGCTCTCGATGAGTCGGCGGGCGCGGTAGCCCCGCCGGCGCAGGAGCTCGACCGCCGTCACCGCCATGACGCAGTAGGGGCCGCGGCAGTAGGCCACGATTTCCTTGCGTCGGGGAAGCTCGCGGAGGCGGTCGGCCAGCTCGGCCACGGGCATCGACAGCGCGCCGGGGATGTGTCCGGCGGCAAACTCGTCGCCCGGCCGCACGTCGATGAGCGTCACGTCACCGGCCTTCAGGCGGCGGCGAAGCTCCTCGGGCGCAATGGGCTCGAGCGTGTCGCGGCCTTCGATGTACGATTCCGCCACCTCCCGGATCTCGGCGTAACGCTGACGGCCGAGCGCCTGGAGGGAGAGGAGAAACCCGGCGACGGTCTCGTCGGCAAGGCGATACCAGACATGCTGGCCGTCTCGCCGCGGCTCGACCAGCCGGGCCTGGCGGAGGACGCGCAGGTGAGCGCTCGTGTTCTTGACCGCGGTGGCCGTCTGCTCGGCGAGCTGCTCGACGGTCTTTTCCCCCTGGCCGAGGAGGTCCAGCAGCTCGAGGCGCCTGGGGCTCGAGACCGCATGGCCGATCCGCGCGAACTGGGTGTAGAGGTCGTCCTTGAAGCGGCGATGGTCGTCGGCCATGAGTTTTCCATGATATTCTAAGATTCATTAGAATATTGGAATTCTCCGCCGCGTCAAGCCTCAGTGGGAATCGGGGTCGCCCGGACACGACAATGCCCGGAGAGAAGGCTCCGGGCATGGCAGGGGGCGGGCTTCGGCCGCGAGGCGGCGGGAGCCGGTCGAATCCCGGGTTCAATGCCGCGCGAGGCGTCCGGCGCGCCGGCCCACGACATAGCGCCGGCCATCCGCGCCGAACTCGCCGAAGGGAGGCTTCTCCCCCCGGTCGATTGCCCGAAGCGTCGGCCGGCCGATGTGCGCGAACACCAGGCGCCCCACGCCGGCTTCGCGCGCCGCTCCGGCGACTGCGAGGGCATCGAGGTGACCACCCACGCCGCCACGGAACCGGATCGGCCGGTTCCAGCCCGACGCCTCGGCGAACATGAGTGTGGCCCCGGCGGCCCACGCCGGGAATTCGAGGAACTCCGGCGCCCAGACAACCCGCGTCCCGCCGGCGCGAATCAGGTAGCCGAAGGCGGGGTGATTCGTGTGAACGACGGGATGGCACTCGATGACCAGCCCCCCGGCCCGGAAGCTCTGCGCGCGCGGCTCCAGGCCCTGCGCCGCGGCCAGCTCACGGATGCGGGGCATCAGCTCGCCCCGTTCATCGGTGACGAGCCAGGCGTCGAGCGGTCCCGCCGGTTCGGCGCCCGGCCCGCCGTCGATCATGACCCGTGCGTCACGGTGCTCGACCAGCAGCCCGGCAGGGCCGTAGCGTGGCGAGGCCTGGGCGCCAACGCCCGTGGTCACGAACCTCAGTGTGCCGCGCGCGGCCACTGATCTTCCACCCCCTCTCCCCTTACTCCTCGATCAGCTGATACACCGAGTTCCAGAAGTCCACGGTGACCGGGGGGAATTGGAGCTGGTCCGGGCGGCGCTGGGCCATCAGGACCCCGACCAGGTCCTCGCGCGGGTCGACGTACAGCGACGTGCCGAACGCGCCGTCCCACCCGAAGCGCCCCGGCGCGTCGGCCAGGTCGCCACGAGCGGTGATGATGCTCATTCCCAGGCCCCAGCTGCGCCGCTCCCAGTAATGCTCGAAGAAGGGCGAAAGCGCCTTCTGCGCCGGCGTGATGTGGTCCGTCGTCATGAGCTCGAGGGTCGGCCGGGAGAGGATGTGCTCCCCGCCGCGTGTGGCGCCTCCCAGCATCATCCGCCCGAACGCCAGGAGATCGTCCGCGGTCGAGATGAGGCCGCCGGCGCCGGACTCGAAGACGCCCGGGCGCGAGGCGTAGCCGCCCCGTACCTCGTCCATGACGACCAGCTCGCCGCTCGCCGGGTCCCGGCCCCAGCACGTCGCGAGCCGGTCGAGCTTCGACTCCGGGACGTGGAAGCCGGTGTCCTTCATGCCGAGCGGCTGGAAGATCCGCTCCTCGAGAAAGGCGCCCAGCGACATGCCGGTGACGCGGGCAATGAGCACGCCGAGGATCTCGGCGCTCATGTGGTACAGCCACCGCTCGCCCGGCTGGCAGGCGAGGGGGAGGGCGCCGAGCCGGCTCATGAACGCGTCGTACGACCCGCGGAACGGCCAGTCGCTCAGCGGGAGCCGTGCATCCACCATCGCCTTCTGGTACGGACAGGTCGGCGCGTGGAAGATCACCTCGCCGTAGCCCGAGCTGAACGTGAGCAGGTCACGCAGCGTGATCGGGCGCGTGGCGGGGACCGTGTCATCGAGCGGGCCGTCGATCGCCCGGAGGACCTTCCGGTCCCTGAGCTCGGGCAGCCACGCCTCCACCGGCTCGTCGAGTCTGAGCCGGCATTCCTCCACCAGGATCATGGCGCCGGCGGCGGTGATCGGCTTGGTGGTGGACGCGAGCCGGAAGAGCGTGTCCCGCTCGAGTGGCATCCGGCTCTCGTAACCCATCGTGCCCAGCACCTCGACGTGCTCGCGCCCGCGGCGGTGCACGAGCGCCACGACGCCGGGAACGACGCCACTCTCGACGTGCCGCTCGAGCACCGCCCTGAGGCGCGCGAGCCGGGTGGGGGAGAAGCCGCCCCCCGCGATCGCGGAGGACCGGAAGAACGTCCTTGCCGGGCTCCGGGGAAGTACGGTGGTGTCAATCATGGTGCGATCCCTCGAAGTCGATATCCGTGCGCGGGAGCCGCCGATGCGATGAAATCGCGAGGCCGCCCCGGGGGCCCCTCCCCCGGAGCGGTCTCGACGCGGCTGTGGCGAACTACTTGATGAGGATCTTCTTCGCCACTGCCTGCTCCGTCTTCGGCACATGGACCGTCAGGATGCCGTCCTGGTAGGTGGCGTTGATGTTCGCCTCGTCCACCGCCACCGGCAGCGTCAGCATCCGCACGAAGCGGCCGACCTCACGCTCCCGGCAGAGATACATCTCGTTCTTGGTCTCCTGAACCGCATCACGGTGACCGGTGATCCGGAGCACATTGCCGGTCAGGTTGATGTCCAGGTTCTCCTTGTGGATGCCCGGCACCTCGCAGCGGACGACATATTCCTTGTCGTTCTCGGTGAGATCCAGCCGTGGCGCCCACTCGCCCTTCGCCTCGGTCAGCGGCTCGAACGGGAAGGCCGGGATCATCGGCTCGCCCAGGAACGGCGTAGCGAAGAACCGGTCGAATACCCGATCGATGTCCTCCTTCATCTGGCCGATGATGGGGGCAGTCCGGGTGAATTTCGCGACTTTCATACATCCCTCCTCAGTTGATGCCACTTCGCTCAGCCAGCGACCTACGTTAGCACCCGGCGCATGAACCGGACGTGAAGGTCGCGTGAGAGATTCTGTCGTGACGTCCGGGCCGCCCGATGATGCCCCGCCGGAGGGAGATCGTCCGGCGAGGCGTGAGCCTGGTGCGCTACTCGCCATCCGGTTTCGGCTCGGAGTCTGTGTAGATCCCCGATCCGACGATCCAGGTCTTTCCGCCCCACTGGACCTTCCGCACGTAGGTCAGCTTCTTCGCCGGCGTGTTGTCTCCTGGTTTGTACCAGGAGCCCTCGAGCCATGCGCTTTCCGCGCTGCGCACCGCCGCAATCTGCTCCGGAATCACGGCCCTCCCCCTGAGATCGCGGAGATCGAGGAGGTTCCTCCCCTCGAGACTCGGCAGGGCGGCATTCACCAGCTCGGTCCCCTCGGTGTCGTGCACGAAGACGTAGGTGTCCATGAAGACGAAGGGGCCGGTCCGGTCCCGCAGCAGCGGGAAGACTTCGCTGCCACGCTCGGCGATGAGGGCAGAGGCCCGATCGACCATCGCCTCGATGAACGCCTTCTCCATCCGCATGTTGTAGACGCCGCAGCCGACGATGTGCGGGATCCCCGACGGGAAGGTCACCCGCTTCACGAAGCTGGACTTCCAGATGGGGAAGATGTCGCCCGGCCTGGGGTACATGTAGTGGACCCACCCTTCGCCCGCTTCGGTCGCTCCCGCCTCGAGGATCATCCTGCCGGCGGGTCTGCCGAGGACATCTTTCAGGCCGCTCGCATCCTCTCCTTCCATCGACGGATCGGCTGCATGGAGGGACCGGATCCCGTTCATGGTCCAGACGAAGAGGTAGGTGTCGTCGCGCCGCCACCGGGAACCCGCCCGCCGCAACTCCGGGTAGGCCTTCTCGCCCTGCTCCGCGAGCACCGCCGCCGCCTCCCGAACGAGCGTCATGAGCTCCGAAGCCGTCATCCCTGGCGCCGGGCGGACCTCCTGAGGAGCCTCGGCCAGGTAGACGCCGCAGCCGACGAGCACGGGTTGACCGGCCATGAGCGCCTTGCGGACATAGGTGGACTTCTGCGTCGCGACGCTCTCCCCCGGCCTGGGCCACATGTACTCCACCCATCCGACGCCATCGACCTCGACCACGCCGAGCATTTCCCGGATCAGGTGCTTGCCATGGGCGTCCGTGAGGTCGAGCAGGGATCGTCCTTCCAGGTTGGGGAAGGCGGGATTGACGAGCTCGACGCCCTCCATGCTCGTCACGAAGATGTAGGTGTCCTTCACGATGAACGGGCCGGTGGGATCGCGGAACAGCGGGAACGCGGCCGTGCCCCGCCTCTCGAGCTCGACGGCGGCGCGGCTCACCGCATCCACCACGAACACCCGCTCCATCCGGTCGTTGTAGACGCCAGAGCCCACGATGTACCGCTTCCCGGTCGGCGCGACCACGAGCCGGACGTAGCTGCTCTTCCAGCGGGGAAGGAGGCCGTGGGGCACAGGCCATTGGTAGTGGTACCAGCCCTCCTGCCGCTCGGGGAGCGCCGTCGCGGCTTCGATGAGGCCCCGGATGATGGGCTTGCCGTTGATGTCCCTGAGATTCAGCTCGTTCCGGTTCTCGAGCGCCGGATCAGGGTGCACCAGCATGTTCCCCTCGGGGTCGAGCACGAAGACGTACCTCTCACCCTGGCGCCAGCGGCTGCCGGACATCTGGAGCTCGGCAAATGCCGCCTCGCCCCGGGTGCGGACCAGCTCGGCGGCGTCGCTCACGAGCGTCACGAGCTCACGGGTTTCCGGATATTCGTACTGCTGCTCGAGCGCAGGCGCGAGTGCCGCCCCTGGCTCGAGAGGAACGATGGTCTCGGTCGTCATAAGGCACCTTCCGGTCGGCTGGAGCTTGAACGGTTAGCGCGTGGCCTCGCGAGCCCTTCCACGGCGATGGCCGGCGCCGTGTCGGAAGAGATCCCGGGGGAGGCGCTCGTCCGGAGCAGAGAGAATGTGTCGGCTGGTCCCCCAAGCAGAGATGAAATGAAACTGAGACTTCCTTCAGGTCCGCCCGAGGGAGGGATCGTTCCCGCTTCCTGACCGGACCCTCACCCTCGGCTCATCGGCTCTTCATGCTCGATGCGCCATGTTCGCCCCGGCGCCGTCGCGCGGAGAGCGCGAGCATGAGACGCCGGCGCCGGTGCCGGAGAGGAGGGAGTCATGTTCAGGATCTGTCTTACGCTGGCGCTGCTGCTTCCGGGTGATGAGAGTCCCGCGGCCACATCGCAAGCCGTCCCGCCGAGCGTCGGCGACGAGACCGCCCGACTGATCGCGCTGGTGACGGACGCCGCGGAGCTCGTTCGCGTCCGGGGAGAAGCGGCTTTCCCGGGGTTCCGGATCGACGGGAGCCGCTGGCGGCAGGGGGAGAGCTACATCTTCGTGCTGGATCTCCAGGGCAACATGCTGGTCCATCCCGATTCCACCCTGGAGGGGAGGAACCAGCTGGAGCTCCGCGACGTCAATGGCAAGCCCATCATCCGCGGGCTCCTCGGCGCGGCATCGTCGGTTCCCGGAAGAGCGGAGGGGTGGTACCACTACGAATGGCCGGTCCCCGGCGGGCTTCTCCCGCGGTGGAAGAGCAGCTACGTCCGGCTCGTGACGGCCCCGTCGGGCGCCCGCTACGTCGTGGGCAGCGGGGCGTACAACGACCGCATGGAGCGGGTGTTCGTCGAGGATGCGGTGCACCGCGCGGTGGCGGAGGTGGAGCAGCGGGGCACGGCGGCCTTCCCCCTCTTTCATGACCGTGCCGGGTCCTTTCTGATGAAGGATGCCTACATCTTCGTCGTCGACATGGCGGGCGTGGAGCTGGTCAATCCCGCCTTTCCGAACCTCGAAGGGAGGAACCTGCTGGAGCTGAAGGACGCCGAGGGCAAGCCGCTGGTGCGTGCCATGCTCGACATGGTCAGGGCCCACGAGTCGGGGTGGGTGGATTACATGTGGCCCAAGCCGGGTGAAAGCGTGCCGACCCGGAAGTCCACCTTCGTGCGGATGGCGCGAACGGACGGACGGCAGGTCCTGGTCGGCTGCGGGGTCTATCTCGCCGATGCGCCCCGGGCCGCCGGCCGGACCCCGACCCTCACCGCATCGGAGCTGATGACCCTTGTGCGCGACGGGGCCGAAGTGCTGGGCCAGCGCGGCGAGAGCGCCTACGCCGATTTCCGGGCGAGGGGATCCCGCTGGTTCAGGAACGGGACCTACTTCTTCGTCTGGTCCATGGAGGGGAGGCGGATCTTCAACGCGGCCATACCGGAGGGCGAGGGACTCGATGTCCGCGAGCTCACGGACATCCACGGGAGGCCGATCGGCAGAATGATCCTCGAGGTCGCGGCGAGCCCGGCGGGAGAAGGGTGGATTCACTACCTCTATCCGGAGCCGGGGAACATCTTCCCGACCTGGAAATCCACCTTCCTCCGGCGCGTGACCTTCCCGTCCGGGACGCAGTACGTCGTCGGCTCGGGCGTCTACAACATGCAGATGGACCGGGCCTTCGTCGAAGATATCGTGCGCCGGGCGGCTGGCCTCGTTGCGGAGCAGGGAAGGGGAGCGTTTCCCCTGCTCCGCGATCGGACGGGCCCATTCGTGTTCATGGATACGTACATCTTCGTCGAGAGCCCGGATGGAATGGAGCTGGTGAACGCCGCCCAGCCGAGCCTGGAAGGCAGGAATCTGATGGACGTGCGGGACGTGAACGGCAAGGCGCTGGTACGGGAATACGTCACGGCCGCCATGAAGGACGGCAGCGCCTGGGTGGAGTACTACTGGTACAAGCCGGGCGACAACATCCCCGCACGGAAGCTCGCCTACGTGCGGAAAGTCCAGTCGGGTGGCGAAACGTTCATCGTCGGGTCGGGCCTGTATCCGGACGAATGAGGCGGGTCCGGGGAAGACGTGACGAATGCCCGGCGCGCTCGCGCCGGGCATTCGTCTCAGGCCCCCCCTACTCTGTCCGGTGTCCGGCGAAATGCTCCTCCGAGGCCGCCGGCTTCGTCGCCTGAACGAGTCCGTCCGGGTGCTCCGGGGGGGCGTAGAGCGTATACAGCTGGAGCGACTCGTCTCCGGTATTCCGGAGGTTGTGCCGGGACCCCGCCGGAACGATGATGGCGGTGTCGCTCTCGATCGGGGTAGTGCGCCCGTCCATGACGACCTCGCCCTTCCCCTCCTCGACCCGGAAGAACTGGTCCCGGTCGTGGTGGATCTCCTCGCCGATCTCCTCGCCCGGCCGGAGCGACATCAGGACGAGCTGGAGGTTCGGTCCCGTGTACAGTACCCGCCGGTAGTCGCGGTTCTTTTCGGTCCGGTTCTCGATGTCCGCAATGAAACCTTTCATGGTGTCCTCCTCAGGATAAACGCCTGCCACTACCCCTCACTTCACCCGCTAGATGGTCGCGCCCACGACGTGGCTCCGGTCCCAGCTCCGCAGCTCGAAGGCCAGCGCGATCAGGAGGATGCCGGCCAGGAGCGCGTAGCCGCCGATCCAGAGCACCACCGCAAGCGCGCCTGCGCCGGGCCAGGCGATCATGAGCAGGCCGAAGGCAATCCCCAGAATGCCGGCGAGCACGAGCGCCCACTCGCCCGTCATCACCTTCCGGAGCCGGATGGCGGCCACGATCTCTGCGGCGCCCATGAGGATGGCCCACGCTGCGATCACCGACAGGAGCGCGATGGCCGTGATGCCGGGCATGAAGAAGGTCACGAGCCCGGCGGCGATCCCGATTGCGCCCCCGAGCAACCAGGCCACCCAGCGGGGCTCCCCTTTCCGGTCTGCGATCGCGCCCACGACCATGGCGCTGCCGTCCACGAGGGCGAACACCCCGAAGAGGAATACGAGCGACGCGAGCGTGATTCCGGGACTGAACAGCGTCAGGAGTCCGAACAGCAGCGCCACGACTCCGCGCGCCGCCACCCACCTCCAGTTGCGAGCAAGCACGTCCGTCAGCATCGGGCACCTCCCTTGGAACCCGCGGTCGTTCGCCGGCGAGGCAGGGTCACCGGCCGCGCCGCGACGTCAATTGTCGTACCGGCTCGCCGCGGCGTCGTAGGCCTCGTCGAAATACCGGGCCGCGTCCTCGAGCGCCTCCTGCGCGTTCCGGTCGTGACGCTCGTGCTGCCACTCCGCGAGCCGTGCCCGCCCGATCGCAATTCCCTCCTGCAGGTGGGTGATCAGGTCGGGCGCCGAGACCCCGCTCGTCGCCGCGCGCTCCCGGTCCTGCGCGCTCCAGAGCCTGAGCTTCGCTTCAGCCGAGTCGAGGCTCGCGATGAAGCGCCGTTCGCGCGCCGCATCCCACGCGGCAAAGCGGTTGCCCACCCGCTCGATGCCGCGCTCGAGCTCGTGCAGGAGCGTCTCGACCTCGTGCCGGATCGCGTCGACGCTGTCGGAGGTCCGCTCCCTGAGCTCGAGGAGCATCCGCTCAGCCTTTGCCTTCGTGGCGTGCAGCGCGGCGATTTCGCGCACCTCCTCCCGGGCTTTTCTGGCGTTCGCCTCCGCCTCAAGGATGTCGAGCCGTGCCTCCGATTCGCGAAACTCCGCATCGAGGAGCTCCACGACAGGATCGCGGGGTGTCATATCGCCTCCTTCATCTCGGTCCTGGCGGCACCACCGGCTCGCCCACTGGCCGGCGTGGCCTCCTGACGCAGCAAGTTGGGCTCGCACACCTTAAGGAAGGCTGAAGGTGCGGTGAATCTCCCGTCAGGGCCCTCGCCCTCCCGGAAGACGAAACGGCCCGGTCGGTGACCGGGCCGTCCCGCCGGCAACTTCACTTTTCAACTGGGCATCCCTTGTCGAAGATCACGCGCCATTTCCCGTCCGGCTCCAGCCGCCAGACCGAGGTAAAGGTATTGGTGAGCGTCCCGTCGGGAGCGAACACCGGACCGGAGGTGAGGGCCAGCGTTCCGGATGGAAGGACTTCCACCGTTTCCGGGCGCCAGGAGAAGGGGGCGGCCGGCCCCTCGAAGTACTCCCGCCATGACTCGATCACGGCCTCTCTCCCGCGGAGCGCGCTCCGGCCGAAGAAGACCGCCTCGGTCGAGACGAACTCGCCGAAGGCGACGAGGTCGCGCCGGGCCATCGTGGCGGCGAAGCTGCTTTCGGCCACGAAGACCTGGCGGGCGAGCTCGCGGGAGGCTGCCTGGGCACCGAGCGGGCCAGGCAGGGCAAGCGCGGAAAGGAGGACGGGGAGCAGGCGTCGCATCGGAGAACCTCGCGAGGAGTCGAGGCCCGTACGCGTCCCTCCGCCGGTCGGTTTCCGGGTGCCCGGACCGGACTGATCGGAGACTTCAGCGCCCCTTCACATTCCCTTCATGCACGGGAGGCAAGGATGCATCATCTCCCACGGGAGTTCTCCATGAAAACCGTCTCCCTGACCCTGCTCCTCGCGGGACTGTTCGGCGCTGGGTGTGCTCCCGCCCCCGGAGCGACCTCGCCGGCGCCCGTACCGGAGAAGCCTGAGCTTCCGCCGGTGGCCGCCAGCCTCGGCACGATCGAGGTGCCGCTGATCTTCCAGGGATCCGCGCCACTCCCGGCAAGACCGGTCCTCCCGCCCGTTCCGGCAGCGCTCATCAACCTCAGCGTGCCGGTGAGCATCGAGCGGTGAGGGTGGCAGCTGGGTCGCTGGTTGCTGGTTGCTGGTCGCTGGTCGCTGGTTGGTGGTTGCTGGTCGCTGGTTGGTGGGCGCGGGTTGGGGTTGCGTGGTGCCAGCGACCACCAACCACCGACCCGCGGCCACCACCGACCCGCGGCCACCATTGCGCATGACCTGATGCGAATTCCTCTTGCCAAGCGTCGTACACTGTCCCACCTTGAAGTGACATCTCCTCAGCACAGAATGCCCAGGGAACGACCCACTCCCCCGTCTGCCCCCGTCAATGGTGAGGGTTCATGGCTCGTGCTCCGTCCGGACGGATGTTCGTCGGCATTGCCGTCCTCTTCTCCGCCGGCACCGTCCTGCTTCATGCCTGCAGCGATCAATCCACCGGACCCTCCGATGCCGAATCCATCGATGCCGCCCAGGGGCCAGGCGGGCGCGGCAAGTTCAGACTGACGCTGGGCGGCACCGGGAGCACCGCCAACGGCGTGCTCACCTCGGACCGCAGCGGCCTCAAGTGCACGATCACCTATGCCGCGGGCCAGGTCTCGGCCAAGGGGTCGTGCTCGAAGGACCTCAATACCGGCACCGTCGTCCTCATCACGGCCGCTCCCGTGCCCGGTGGCACCGTCGCCTGGACCGGCTGCGATGCCGAAGTGACCGACAGTCCCCTCACCTGCCAGGTCACGATGAACACGAACCGGCAGATCACCGCTGCGTTCGGGCCGCCGCCCAACAGCTTCGGGCTCTCCGTGCAGGGGGGGTCGAACGGCAGCGGAACGGTCGTATCGAGCCCGACCGGGATCAGCTGCACCATCAGCGGCGGCACCACCGGCTCCGGGTGCAGCGCGCATTTCACCACCAATTCCTCGGTCCTGCTGACTGCGACGGCGGCGGCCGGGAGCTACATCAAGGCGTGGTCGGGCGCGGGGTGCGACCTGGGAGCCACCGGCATTGGCACGACGAGCGGCAGCTGCTCGGTGACGATGAGCCAGCAACAGCTCGTGGTCGTGGCCTTCGAGACGACGGCCGATGCGGCGGTGAAGGGGGCATGGGCGTCGCCGATCGCGTGGCCGGCGGTGGCGATCCACGCGAGCCTCCTGCCGAACGGCAAGGTCCTGACCTTCGGCCGGATGATCCGGCAGCCCGTCCTCTGGGATCCTGCGAGTCCCGGATCCTTCCAGAGCCTCCCGCTCCCCGCGGACTTCTTCTGCAGCGGGCACAGCCTCCTTGCCGACGGCCGCCTCCTCATCGCCGGCGGGCACAGCGGGACCGACAATTTCGGGACGAAGACCACCTACCTCTTTGACGCCACCACCAGCAGCTGGACCCGCTCGCAGGACATGCAGAACGGTCGCTGGTATCCGACCAACACGACGCTCGCGAGCGGCGAGGTCCTGACGATCTCGGGTGGGGATACGGCGGGGAAGTACAACCTGATTCCGGAGGTGTGGCAGAACGGGACCTGGCGCGCGCTCTCGTCGGCATCCCGGTGGGTCCCGTACTATCCGATGACTTTCGTCGCGCCCGACGGTCGGGCCTTCCTCGCCGGTCCGGAGCGGAGCACGGTCTACCTGAATACCGCCGGGACCGGAAGCTGGGCCGGTGGGCCGGCGAGCAATTTCGGGCTGCGGGACTACGGCTCGGCGGTCATGTACGACGGCGGGAAGATCCTGCTCGCCGGCGGCGGCGCGCCCACCGCGACCGCCGAGGTGATCGACCTGAACGCCGGAGGCGGCTGGCGCTACGTCGGCTCGATGGCCGTTCCGCGCCGACAGCTGAATCTCACGCTGCTCGCGGACGGCACCGTGCTCGCGACCGGCGGGAGCAACGCTCCGGGCTTCAACTCGTCGCCCACCGACAGCCGCGTGCTCGATGCCGAGCAGTGGAATCCGGCCACCGAGCAGTGGACGTCGCTCGGCCGCATGTCGCACCATCGGCTCTACCACTCGACGGCGCTCCTCCTTCCCGACGGGCGGGTCCTCTCGGTGGGAAGCGGCGAGCCGCCGGCGAGCGGTCACGTCAACGACCTGACGGCGGAGATCTATTCTCCCCCGTACCTCTTCAAGGGAGACGGTACGCTCGCGGCACGCCCGACGATCACCGATGCCCCGACCAGCGTGTCCTACGGCCAGGCCTTTACCGTGCAGACGCCGCAGGCATCGAGCATCGTCCGGGCCACGTGGATCCGCCTCGCCTCGGTGACTCACTCGAACAACATGAACCAGCGGATGAACCGCCTCACCACGTCGGTCACGGGCCCCGGGACCGTCTCCGTCGCGGCGCCGTCCGGTCCGACGCAGGCGCCGCCGGGGGACTACATGCTCTTCCTCATCGATGCGAACGGTGTCCCGTCCGTGGCGAAGATCGTCCGGATCTCCTAGCCGCCTGCCACCGCTCCCACCACCATGAACGGCTCCGCTCCCCGCGCTACGGCGTCGGGGAGCGGGGCATCGGCTGCGCCGTGCGACAGGTCCTCACCGCAGGCGAAGAAGCGGATGAAGGCGCGGCGCCGCCGCGTGCCGTGATCGCGGATGGCGCCGCGGAGCACCGGGTACTTCGCTTCCAGCGCATCGAGAATGGCACCCGGCGTGACCGGCCCCGGCACCTCGAGCTCCACTTCGTCCTCCACCCGCGCGAGCGTCCGGAGATGCGCGGGAAGCGCCACGCGGATCATTGCAGCGTCTGGACCTCGACCGAGAGGACCGGAGGGAGGTCGCGCACGATGGGCTCCCAGGAGTCCCCGGCATCCGGCGAGGCGTACACCTGGCCGCCGGTCGTCCCGAAGTAGATCCCGCACCGGTCGAGCGAATCCACCGCCATCGCATCGCGGAGGACGTTCACGTAGCAGTCCTTCTGGGGAAGCCCCTTCGTCAGCGCCTCCCATTCATTGCCGCCCGTCCGGCTCCGATAGACGCGGAGCTTGCCGTCCGGCGGGTAATGCTCCGAATCGCTCTTGATGGGGACGACGTAGATCGTCTCCGGTTCGTGCGCATGCACGTCGATGGGAAATCCGAAGTCGGTGGGGAGGTTGCCGCTCACCTCGTGCCAGGAGTCGCCCCCGTCGTCGCTCCGCATGACGTCCCAGTGCTTCTGCATGAAGAGCACGCCAGGTCGCGACGGGTGCAGCGCGATCCGGTGCACGCAGTGGCCGACCTCCGCGGTGGGGTCGGGCATGAACTGGGAGAACAGGCCCTTGTTGACCGGTTTCCAGGTGAGCCCGCCGTCATCGGTGCGGAAGGTCCCCGCCGCGGAGATGGCGATGAACATTCGCTGCGGGTTCGAGGGATCCTGGATGATCGTGTGCAGGCACATTCCGCCGGCGCCCGGCTGCCAGTGCGGTCCCGAACCGTGCTTCCGGAGCCCGGACACTTCCTGCCAGGATTTCCCGCCGTCGCCGGAGCGGAAGAGCGCCGCATCCTCGATTCCGGCATGGACGGTATCGGGATCGGTAAGCGAGGGCTCGAGATGCCAGACCCGCTTGAACTCCCACGGGTGCGGCGTGCCGTCGTACCACTGGTGCGTGCCGGGTACTCCGTCGTAGGCGAACTCGTTTCCCACGGGCTCCCAGGTTTCTCCGCCGTCGTCCGAACGCTGGATCTGCTGACCGAACCAGCCGCTCGACTGCGACGCGTAGATCCGGTCGGGATTCACCGGCGATCCCTTGACATGGTAGATCTCCCAGCCGGCGAAATGCGGACCGCTCACCTTCCACTGCTTCCGCTTCCCGTCCGCCGTCAGCACGAACGCGCCTTTCCGCGTGCCGACCAGCACCCGTACACCGCTCATCGTCCCGTCTCCCTGTCGAGTTGAGTCAGAGGTCCACCAGTACGCGGAAGCCGCCGTAGGACATCCGCTTCATATCGAACGGCATCGCCTTTCCCGCCATCATCTTCGCAATGCGCGGATCCTGCATGACCTTGGCATTCACCCGGTCCCGGTGCGCGCGGGACCGGTAGACGATGAAGGAAAAGATGACGGTCTCCCCCGGCTTCGTCCGCGCCAGTTTCGGGAAGGTGGCGGAGACTTCCGCGGGAGCGAGATCATCCCCCGCAGCCTCGATGTACTCCAGTGCGCCGTGCTCCTTCCAGATCCGGCCGGCCTGGCGGGCCATGCGGGCATAGCCGGCGAGTTTCCGCTTCGAAATCGGAATGACGAATCCGTCGACGTAACGCATCGGTCGGCCTCCTCGGTGGGAAGGGAGTTCAGGATGTGGCTCAGGCGGAGCGGGCGGGAAGCGCCGCTCGGGCGGCCGCGGCGGCGACGGCATCGAAGCGGTCGCGGAGCTCGGCAGCCGCCTCCTCGCCGAGGGTGGCCACGACCCGCGCGTGCGCATAGCGCCACCTCGGCAGAGCGTCCTCCAGGAGCCGACGACCATCGGCGGCGAGAAACGCGACGCGAAGGCGGCGGTCGCCCTCCCCCGGGGCGAGGCGGATGTAGCCGGCGCGCTCGAGGGGGCGGAGGTTGCGCGAAAGGGTGGTGAGGTCCATCGCGAGCACGTCGGCGAGCCGGCTCATCCCCGCTCCCCCCTCGCCGCACATCGCGATGGCGGTGACGAGCGTGAGCTGGGTGGCCTTGATGCCGAGCGGCCGGAGGGCGTCGTCGTACATGCGGGTGATCGCGCGGGAGACCCGGCGGGCCCGGAAGCTCAGGCAGTCTGCGGCGATGATCTGTGCGGCCGCGGCGTGGGTGGACATTGCAGAATGATGTATATGCAATCGTTATCGCGGCGCAAGACCCTTCCTGGCGCCGGGGAACGCTGCGCGAGGACGCTCAGCTCAGCGGCCGAGCCACCATGATCCCCGTGCAGCGCCGGATGGCGGAGACGTACTCGGGAAGGGAGCTGCGGGTGATCTCGACGACGCCTCCCGAGAGCGGCGCATGCAGCACTCGCAGGACGCCGGTCCGGTCCCGAAAGGCAAGAGCGGCGTGGGAGACGTCGAGGCCTTCGATCGAAGTCGCGAAGGCCAGGACGTCCCCGGATTCGATCCGGTCCGTCACCTCGGCCACTCGCTCGCGCGGCACCACGCGGCGGGGCCGGCTATCGAGGCCCCGTTCCATCGCCGCGATCCCGGCGAAGATGCCGTCGTCGGCGAGCGCGGGGTAGCTTGCCCGGTGCGCGGTCATGAACCGCAGTGGCCGGGTGTCCGCCTCCGCCCCCAGCTCCTCGCCCCGATCGGTGAGGAGGCCGCGAGCAGCGCCGTCGCTGATCCACTCGCTGAAGTAGTGCAGCCGCGAGGTGTAGCCACTCCGCTTTCCGCCACGATAGCGCATCCGCTCGACTTCCCGCCCGAACCGGTCCCACGAGGCTTCCCCTCCGGCCGCCACTCGCGCCACGGCAAGCGCCGATTCGACGAGGGAGACACAGTCGAAGCGGCTCAGCGAAAGGGTGAGCGGTTCCCGGGCGGGGGATCCACCCTCGCGCAGGTACGCCTCGAGGGTGAAGGCTTCGTACGGCGATCCGAGGGCCAGCTCCGCGGCACGGATGGCGCGGGCAGGAACGTCGATTCGGACTTCCCGCCGGAGCCGGCGCACCCATTCGACGAGTCGCTCGCGATCGGGATCGAAGGAGCCGCGCGACCACCCGGCTGCGACGAGCCGGTGGAACGGGAGGATCGCCGCGCCCGCGAGGATCACGTCTCTTCGGGTGAGCATTCGAGGGCCCTCAGGCGGCAGGAGGGACTTCGAAGCAGCAGCGCGGCCGGTCACCGTACTCGCAGCAGAGCCGGACCTCGGCGGCGGTGACTTCACTCAGGAGTGCCCGCACCGCGCGGCATGCCTCGGGCCGGCGCTCGACCGCGACCGACAGGGGGCAGCCGAAACCGCGGAGCACCGGAAGAGCGCCGCTCCGATCGACCTCCACCAGCCCCCCGAGGGAGCGGAGGACCTCGGCGGCCGCCTCGACGCGCGCCGGATGATCGGCGGAGGGCGGGGGCGCCATGTCCGCGGCAAGCCGGCTCCCGAGTCGGTCCAGGAGCGCCTCGACCTCGGCGGTGGGGAGACTTTCGACCAGCTCTTCCAGCAGGGCGCGAAGGACCGGCGCATAGGCACGAGAGAGGAGCGCCTCGGCCTCGGGATGGAGCTCGTAGAGGGTGGCCGGCTTGCCCGCCCCAGACCCGCGTCGGGATCCCCCCTGGCGCACGAGGCCATCCCGCTCGAGACTGACCAGATGGGCGCGAACGGCGTTGGGAGTGAGGCCGAGCTCCGCGGCGAGGGCGTCCACCGCGCGCGGCCCGCGCCGAAGGAGCGTAATCAGTTGCCCCCGTGTGGTTTCGAGGAATCGTGCTTCGCCTGTTCGCAGCTTCATGGCGTGCTCCCTGTTGTCTTCAATCTATTGTCCGGACCAGGTTTCTACAATAAGTCAAAGAAACTCTTGACTTATTCGCCGACTCGTGCCAGGTTGGGGGCACACCTCAACTGGAGACGTTCATGCTGAAGTCACTCCTCGCGCTGGGCACCCTGGCGGCACTGGCCACGGCCGCACCGGCCGCCGCCCAGCTCGACGATCCCACCATTGTGGCCATCTTCGACGCGGCCAACGCTGCCGACATCGAGACCGGCGAGCTCGCGATCAAGCGGGGCCAGAGCCAGGAAGTGCGCGACTTCGGCGCGATGCTCGCGCGCGATCACAAGGCGGTACGCCAGATGGGCCGCGACCTCGCCGCGCGTCTCGGCGTCAGGCCGACACCCCCCGCCGACTCCTCGAGTCGAGTGGCGCACGCCAGGGCGATGGCCTCGCTCCGGGCCACCCCCGCCGCCGAGTTCGATCAGGCATTCCTCGCGCACGAAGTGGCATTCCATCAGGCCGTGATCGACGCCGTGACCTCCACGCTCCTTCCCGCTACGCGAAATGAAGAGCTCAAGGCGCTCGAGCTGAAGGTGGCCCCCGCGTTCGCCGCGCATCGGGACGCCGCGGCGGAGATTGCGCGTCGGCTCAAGGCAGGCCGGTGAGCGTCACGGCCATTCGCCGGGTCACCTTCGAGGCGACGAATCACGGGCGCCGGCTCACCTACGCGCTGGAGGCGTCGGTGACCGGTCCCGTGGACGAGCGGACCGGCTGCGTCATCGATTTCGACCTGATCGCGCGGGAGGCAAGGTCGGTCCTCGCGGAGGTCATCGGCGGAGGGCGGGTCACCCCGCCTTCCGCCGAGCGGCTCGTGGTGGCCATCTGGGGCGAGCTCGCCCCGCGCCTCGCGCCGGCCACGCTCACCCGGCTCAGGCTCTGGGAGACGCCCGACCAGTCGGCGGAATATGACGGCCGCTGAAACCGTAATGCTCGCCGCGCACGAGCGCCTCCGGTCCTCGCCGCAGGCGGAGTTCGAAGGGCTCGTGCGTCACCAGCTCGAGCTGCTGGGCGAGGATCCGGCGCGCGAAGGCCTTCGGCGGACTCCGGAGCGGGTGGCGCGCGCACTCGCCTGGCTCACGCGCGGCTACGAGATGGACGTGGCCGACGTGGTCGGCGACGCGGTGTTCACCGAGGCGCACGAGAGCATGGTGATGGTGCGGGACATCGAGCTGTACTCGCTCTGCGAGCACCACATGCTCCCCTTCTTCGGGCGGGCCCACATCGCCTACGTGCCGGACGGCCGGATCGTGGGCCTCTCGAAGCTCCCCCGGATCGTCGAGGTCTTTGCGCGGCGCCTCCAGGTTCAGGAACGTCTCACCGAGCAGATCGCGGACGCCATCGAGGAGACGCTCGCGCCGCGCGGGGTGGGCGTCGTCATCGAAGCGTCGCACCTCTGCCTGATGATGCGCGGCGTGGAGAAGCAGAACTCGCGGACGATCACGAGCGCGCTCCGGGGGGAATTCCGGAGCTGTCCGATGACGCGGGGCGAATTCCTCCGCCTCGCGCACCGGCGGAGCAGTTCCTAGCGGCGAGGGCGCCCGCCTACCCCGGCCGCCGGACGACGACGCGATGCCGCTTCCCGTCATCGACGAGCGGAATCTCCCCGTCCGGCAGCGCCGCTCCGTCGAGCTCTGCCGCCACGTCGCGACGCCCCGGCTCGGCGTGAACCTCGATGTCGTACGAGCTGCCGCCGTGCCGGTATGCAATGGCGTATTCCCGCCAGGCGGTCGGGGCGCGCGGCTCGATCCGGAGCCGGTCACCGCGGCGGCTGAAGCCGAGGATTCCCTCCAGCCCCACGCGGTACATCCAGCTCGCCGATCCCGTGTACCAGGTCCACCCGCCGCGGCCCACGTGGCCCTCGGCGGTGTAGACATCCGCCGCCACGACGTACGGCTCGACCTTGTACACCGCCACCTCCTCCGGGGTGCGGGCGTGGGTCAGCGGATTGATCATCTGGTAGAGCTCGAGGGCGCGATCGGCATCGCCCTGCAGGGCGGTGGCCAGGACTGCCCAGAGCGCGGCATGCGTATACTGCGCGCCATTCTCGCGCACGCCGGGGAGGTAGCCCTTGATGTAACCGGGATCGTGCGGCATCCGGTCGAAGGCCGGCGTGAGGAGCATGAGCAGCCGCGCATCGTTCCGCACGAGATAGCGCTCGAGTGACGCCATGGCCTGCCGCTGCCGGGCCGGGTCGCCTGCGCCGGAGATGACGCTCCAGCTCTGCGCGATCGAATCGATCCGGCATTCCTCGTTCTCGCTCGAGCCGAGCGGCGTGCCGTCATCGAAGTAGGCGCGCCGGTACCACTCGCCGTCCCATGCGCTCGCCTCGACGGCGGCCACGTAGGCATCGGCCTTCTGGCGGCATTCCGCCGCCACCGCCGCATCGCCCCGCGCCTCCGCTCGGGCGGCAAACCCGCGCAGCGTCGTGATCAGGAACCAGGCGAGCCAGACGCTCTCCCCCCGGCCCTCGACGCCGACGCGGTTCATGCCATCGTTCCAGTCGCCGGTGCCGATGAGCGGGAGGCCGTGCGCGCCGGTGGTGGCGGCGCGGCGGAGCGCCCTCAGGCAGTGGTCGTAGACCGTTCCCTGCTCGTCCGAGACCTCGGGCAGGTCGTAGACCTCGTGCTCCTCCGGCTCGAGCGGGCGCATCGTGAGGTACGGCGTGACCTCATCGAGCACCGAGGCGTCTCCGGTGACGGCGATGTAGTGGTCCACCACGAACGGCAGCCAGACGAGATCGTCCGAGAACCGGGTCCGGACGCCGCGCCCCGTATGGGGGTGCCACCAGTGCTGGACGTCGCCCTCGACGAACTGGCGCGATGACGCGCGGACGATGTGCTCCCGTGCGATGGCCGGCTCCGCGTACACGAACGCCATCGTGTCCTGGAGCTGGTCGCGGAAGCCGTAGGCGCCGCTGCTCTGGTAGAGCGCGGTGCGGCCCCACATCCGCGACGAGAGCGCCTGGTACAGCGCCCACCCGTTGAGCATCGCATCGAACGTCGGCTCGGGCGTCTTCACCTGGATCACCGCCAGCCGCGACGTCCACCCCTCGATCGAGCGGTCGAGCGAGCCGCGTGCATGCCGGCGGTCGAGATACCCCGTGACCAGGCGACGGCTCTCTTGCTCGCTCGGCGCCGCGCCGAGCAGGAGGACGATCTCGCGCGTTTCACCGGGATCCAGCTCGAGCACGCACTGGAGCGCCGCGCACGGGTCACGGCCGACCCCGGTCCGGCCGCCGAATCCCGCCTCCGAAGCGAGCGCGGCAGGGGCGGCGCTCATTCCGCAGCGGCCGAGGAAGTCCCGGCGACTCGCGGTGTAGTTCGTGACGGGTGCGCCGATGGCATGGAACGCAACCCACCCGGCGAAGTGCGGGTCATACGTATTGCGGGCGTAGATCGCGTTCTGCGCCGCCTCGAAGCTGGTGCACACCTGGTGCTGCGTGTGCTCCCGGAGCATGCCCAGGGTCCATTCGAGATAGCTCGTCACGGCGATCCGGCGGGGCGCGGAGTCCTCGTTCCGGACGCGGAGCAGGGAGATCCGGAGCGCGGCGTCGTCCGCCATGCCCAGCGTGAGGTGGGTCCTGATGCCGTGCTGCTCCGCCTCGAACGAGGAATAGCCGCGGGCGTGATGCACCGTGAAGGGCGCATCGGTGACGATCGGTGCCGGCGTCGCGCACCAGACCTGATCGCCGTCCAGGTCCTGGAGATAGATCGCATCCGTGACCGGGTCGCTTACCGGGTCGTTGTGCCAGGGCGTGAGGCGATAGAAGACACTGTTCTCCGCCCAGGTGCAGCCGCCCCCCCGCTCGGAGACGATGAAGCCCCCGTGCCGATTGGCCACCACGTTGATCCACGGCGCCGGGGGGACCCGGTGTCCCTGGACGCGGATCTCGTAGCTCGCGTCGGCGAGCCTGCCGTATCCGTTGTCGAACGCCGCCGGCGGTGGGGCGCCGTCTTCGTGCAGCCGTGGCGGGCGGGGTGGAGAGGCCGTGGGCGTGCCCGGCGCGAGCAGCGCGGGGATGGTGGCGCCGATCCGCCGGACGGCCCGCGCCACGCGCGACTGGCTCCGCTCCGGCCCCCGGGGCGCGACGGCCTCCTCGTCCTCCCCGCCCGCTTCGTCCGCGGTGGTCTTCTCCAGGATGCGGCCCAGTGCGCGGCCGTCACACGCAATGTGCACGCGCGCGGTGGCACGGAGCATCAGCAGCTCGTCGGCCCCGAGCTGATCGGCCTGGCGCACGAAGACGCCACCCGGGCGGTCGAAGATCGCGGTCTCTCCCGCGGCGTGGATCGCGGCGGTGATCCGCTCGGTGAGATCCCCGAGGTACTGGGAGGGCTGGGTCTTGAGGACGACGAGGTCCACCGTCAATCCGCGCCGCCGCCAGTAGCGGTGGGCGGCAAGGAGCTGGCGGAGCGTCGGCAGGCCGTCGGCCGAGTCGATCGTGGCCAGGAGGATGGGCCAGTCGCCCGAGAGCCCGTTGGCCCAGAGCAGCGGCAGCGAGCCGCGGTTCTTCCGCAGATCGCTCTGATCGGCGCGGAAGGCGTGGTTGCCGAAGAGGAGATCGCCGGCGAGCTCCTGGAAGACGGCGGCATCCGGGGGAGCCACGCCGAGCTCGCGCAGCTCGATCTGCGTGGAGGTCCAGGCGAGATCGAGGGCCCGCTGGGCGTTGTGCGGATCGTGGTATCGATCGGCGATCTCGAACGCCCGCTCGCGGCTCGTCGCCACGAACGTGGTGAACGCCGCCGACCTCGACTGCCCCGGCGCGAGCCGGAGCCGGACCCGGAGCGCAAATACCGGGTCGAGCACCGCGCCCGCGCCGCCGGGAAGGGGCCCGTCCCGGTCGAGCACCACCGGATCGGCGGGGCTTCGCCCCCGGCCGAGGAACTGGGCGCGGTCGGTCTCGAAGCTCACCGGTCCCGCTGCATCCCGGCTCGTGGACACGACGTGCACCCCCCAGATCGCCGCCTCCTTCCCCGAGCGGGGGCGCCGCGTCGCCGTGATCGCGCTGCACCACTCATGGAACTCGGTCTCGACGAACAGGTTCCCGAAGGCGGGATGGGCGCGATCCGACTCGGCCGGCGCCAGCACGATCTCGGCGTAGCTCGTGAGCTCGATCTCCCGCGCCTCGTCCGTGTTGTTGGTCACGACCACGCGCCGTACCTCGGCCGAGTCGTCGGGCACCACGGCGATCTCCGTCCTGGTCTCGATCCCGCCGTCCACCCGGTGGAAGGTGACGCGATCGGCGGCGAGATAGGCGCGATACCAGTCCGGCGAGCCGCAGACCGGCTGCTGGGCCGCCGACCAGACGCGACCGGTCTTGAGGTCCTTGAGATAGCAGAACTGGCCCGTGGCGTCCCGCGTGCCGTCGGAGCGCCAGCGGGTCACCGCGAGGTCGCCATAGCGGCTGTACCCGCCGCCCGAGTGACTCACCATGATGGTATAGGGCAGCTGGCCCAGGAGGGCCACGTGCGGCTGCGGCGTCGCCGTGAGATCGAGCTCGCGCACCGAGGGGCGCTCCGTCTCCGCCTCCGGGAGCGCCTCTTCGAGCCGCCCGCCCTGCGCCCGCTGGATGACGAGCCGGCGCGGAATGCGCTCGTGCAGCAGGAGCTCGGTGGCCCGGACCAGCGGATCGGCATGGAACCGCCGCTGCCAGACCTTGCCGGCCAGGAGGTTGGTGAGCGCCACGAGGCTCATGCCGACGTGGTGCGCCATGAAGGCGCGCACGATCGCCAAGCGCTCGCCCGGCTCGGGCCGGGTATAGTCGATCGCCTCGCGGAAGCCGTAGGGCCCGAGTGCCCCGAGGGCTTCGAGGAGCGTGAGGTTGGCGAGCGATCGCCGCGCCTCGACCAGGGCCGCGAGGAGCGAGGCATAGGGGGCGATCACGACTTCCCGTCCGAGGCCCCGCTTGAGCGCGAGGTCGGGAACGCCGAACGCGCGGTACTGATAGGTGTAGAGCCGATCGCGGAGATTGTACGCGCTCTCGCTCGTGCCCCACGGCACGCTGCGCTCGGCGCCGTACGCGATGTGTCGCTGCACCGCTCCCGCGTACGTCTGGGCCAGGACCGTGAAGGGGAAGGAACGCATGATCAGCAGCGGCATCAGATACTCGAACATGCTGCCGCTCCAGGACACCAGCGCCGGAGAGCCGCTCGCGCGCGTGAGCGTCCGGCCCAGCCGGAACCAGTGCTCGACCGGAACGTCGTTCTTGGCGATGGCGATGAAGCTGGCGAGCCGCGCCTCGGAGGCGAGCAGGTCGTAGTACGACGAGTCGAGTGTGTGGCTCGTCTGCTGGAACCCGATGGCGAAGAGCTTGCGCTCCCGGTCGAAGAGGAAGCGGAAATCCATTTCCATCGCGTAGCTGAAGGCGCGCTCGGCGATCGCCTCGAGCCGCGCACCGAGCTCGGCACTGGGCGCGCGGCCCAGCGTCTGGAGCCGGCGAATCGCCCACGCGAGCCACGGCGCGGCATCCGAGCCGGCCCCGGCCAGCGTCGCCTCGGCCCGGCGGAGCGGTTCGGCGACCGCCGCAACCGCCGCGGCGTCAGCGGGTCCGATGCGGGCCGATGCGAGCGCCTTGTGCGCGGCGCGAAGCTCGGCCTCCACCGCGGCGAGGCCCACCCGGTCGCTTCGCTCGGCGATCGCGAGTGCCGTCGCCACGGCGCGGAGCGCCTGCCCGTCGGAGACAGGAGCGTCGATCAGCTCGAGGCACGCCTGCCGGAGCGCGATCAGGTGCCCGGCCAGGTTGCCGCTGTCCACCGTCGAGATGTACGCCGGCTCGAGCACGGTGAGGGTGCGGAGGTCGTACCAGTTGTAGAAATGACCGCGGTGGCGGCGCATCCGCTCGAGGGAGCGGAATGCCCGCTCCAGTCGTTCGGCCGCCGACTCGATGGGGATGAAGCCGAGATCGGCTGCGCTGACCGTGGCGAGGAGCTGGAGTCCGATGTTGGTCGGCGATGTCCGGAGTGCCACGACCGGCGCCGGATCCTCCTGGAAGTTGTCGGGCGCGAGCCAGTTCGTCTCGTCGGTGACGAACTCCTCGAAATAGCGCCAGTGCAGCAGCGCATAGCGGCAGGCCTGCTCCCGGGCCTCGTCGGGGAGGTCGTATTCGGCCGGCACGGCGGGCCCGTCGAGGGCATACGCGAGCGCGGGGGAGACCGCCCAGAGCAGCACCAGCGGGAGGATGCCCATCGCGGTCACCGCCGCCGGGCCGTCCGGCCCGCCCCCCAGCAGTCGCCACGCAAGCACGGCGAGGGCGATCATCGCCACCGCGGTGGCGGGCCACATCGTGCGCCAGATGAAGGGGATCGAATCCTCGGTCTTCCGCTCCGTCTGGATCGCGGGCTGCCACTCGAGGAGGTGCCGGCGGGAAACGGCCATGCGCCAGACCGCGCGCACGATGGCATCGCCCGCCACCCACGCCTGGTGCGGCAGGAAGGTGAGCGCCAGGCCCAGCTGCTGGGCGCTGGTCACCAGGTCCCGGCCGACCGCGCCGTAATACGCGCGCCACGACTTGTCGAGCGGAGGACGGACGAGCGCCAGGAGGAGGGCGACGATCCAGGGGGCGGCCACGGCCCCGATCCCGAGCAGGGTCCAGCGGAGCGCCGAGACGTCGAGGAAGACCCACCCGACGAGGAAGAAGAGGAGCTGCGCGATCTCCACGACGCTCCGCCGCAGATTGTCGCCGATCTTCCAGCGCGAGAGGAGCGACAGCCGGTTCGGCTCCCAGCCGGTGACGGAGGGGACCCGGGGCGTGAGCCAGGGCAGCAGCTGCCAGTCCCCGCGGGTCCAGCGGTGGCGCCGCCGCGAATAGGTGAGGTAGCGCGCCGGGTAGTCGTCGTACACCAGGACATCGGTGGCGAGGCCCGCGCGCGCGTAGTTCCCCTCGATCAGGTCGTGCGAGAGGAGGGTGTTCTCCGGGAAGCGCCCGCCCGTGGCCTGCTCGAACGCGGCGACGTCGTACGCGCCCTTCCCGGTGAAGATCCCCTCCCCGTACAGGTCCTGATAGACGTCCGAGACGGCAACCGTGTACGGGTCCACGCCGGGATGCCCGGAGTGAATCGAGGCGAAGCGGGACCGGTTGGCGCTCGGCAGTGAGACGCCCACGCGCGGCTGGATGATCCCGTAACCGCGGACCACGCGGCCGGTCCGCGGATCATAGACGGCGCGATTGAGCGGATGCGCGAGCGCGCCGACCAGCTGCGCGCCGGCCCCCGGCGGGAGGACGGTATCCGAGTCGAGGGTGATGACGTAGCGAACGCCGCGAAGGCGCGCCGCGTCTCCCTCGACGGCCATGAACGCCGCGGCATCCCCCTTCAGCAGGAAGCGATTGAACTCGGCGAGTTTCCCCCGCTTCCGCTCCCAGCCCATCCAGGCGCCCTCGCGCGGGTTCCAGCGGCGCGGCCGATGGAAGAGGAAGAAGGCGTCCCGCGTGTCGGGGGCATAGCGCTCGTTGAGCTCGCGGATTCCCTCGCTCGCGGCCTCGAGGATCGGCCCATCCTCAGGAAGGGACTCCGAGGGCGCGTCGGTGAAGTCGCTGAGGAGCGCGAAGTGAAAGTGCGCCTCGCGATTGGCGAGGAACTGGACCTCGAGATGCTCGAGCGCCTCCTCCACCCCTTCGATACTTCCGAGGAGGGTCGGCACCACCACCGCGGTGCGGTGCTCGGGGGGAACGCCGTGCTCGGAGAGATCGAGCTTGGGGAGGAGCCGGGGGGTCAGGAATGCGGTGACGAGCTGGTTCACCACGCTCACCGCAATGTTGTTGGCCGGAATGAAGCCGAGAATGAGGAGGGCGACCCATTCGACGCGCACCGGCGCACCCCCCAGCCAGAGGAGCGCCAGGAGCGCGACGGCCGTGGCGAGGACGAGTCCTCCCACGAAGACGAGGTCGGGGTGGCGGTGGACCCAGCGATAGACGAGCTCCCCGACCTGCGGGCGGTAGCGGGTGAGCGCCTCCAGCTCGGCGAGGCCGTCGTCGATCAGGTAATAGCCGACGTGCGCCATGCGCGGCTCGTCCGGCCGCGCCGATTTCCAGCCCCGGGCGAGCCCCACCGCGGCCTCGGCGACGGCGACCTCGTCGCGATCGGTGCGGCGCGCGATCCGCTCCACCACGTGGCGGTACCAGTCGCGGGTGGCGAACGTCATCGCGGGGTAGTCCCCCGACGGATCCTCCCGCAGCATGGCCTCGAGCCGGCTCTCCGCTTCCACGAAGCTCCGCCAGTCCATGCGCCCGATGGCACGCAGACTGGTGATGCTGTTCGCCATCCCGATCTGCGTGAGCGCAAGGCGCTGCGTCGCGCGGGTGGTGGCCTCGTCGGCGCTGAACGCCTCGTCGGCAATCCAGTGCTCGAGGCGCACGAGGAGCGGGCTCGCTCCGCCCTCGGTGCGGAGCTGGTTGAGCAGCCGGGAGATGAAGACGGCATCGAGCGACGGCGGACTCTCCACGAAACGCTCGAGCGCCGTCTCGAGGTCGCCCGGATCGGTGCCATGCGCGAGGATCTCGGCGGCCGTGCGGTCGGCCAGCTCGAGACTGTCGAGCCGCTGGATCGTGCGCATGGCCATCCGCCGCACGTTCTCGATGAGACCGAGGCGGAGCATTGCCGGCACCGCCCAGAGCTCGCCGATCCGGAGCGTGGCGACCTGCTGGAACGCGGACACGAACCCGCTCGTGTTGGCGAGATTGATCCGCCCCTCGGTGTGGGCGATGAGCGTGATGGCGAGCTCGTAGATTCGCGGATAGCCGGCGAGCGGACCCGACGCCAGCTCCGGGAGCTCCCGGTAATAGCCGCGCGGGAGACTCTCGCGGACCTCGCCGATGTGCTCGCGGACGACGTAGTAGTTGTCGAGGAGCCAGTCACCGGCGGGCCCGATCTCGCGGCCTGCCTCGGAGGCCTCGAGCAGTCGGCGGTGCGCGCTGTCGAGGATGGCGCGCGTGCCGTCGAGCCGCGCCAGGAGCGGCGTCTGGCGCCGCCCCACGCGCGCGATCCGCTGGGACTTCGCGAGCGACTGTGCCCGTTCCGCCAGCCGCTCGGCGCCGAGCAGCTCGCCGCGAATCGGGCCGGTCAGCAGAGTATCGCGGCTGTCGTCCCGGCGAGCGGCGAGAGTACGGAAGAACCGGAAGGGGGCGGCGGTTGCGATGATGGCGTCCTCGGAACGGGTTTGATGCCAGTCCAGTATGCGATATCAGTATGCGGTATGCAGTATACAGGGGGGATGCGCCGTACCCGCCTGCCCGCCAATCCCGGCTTCGGCTAGGTCACGAGCGCGACGATCAGGGCCACGACCGCGACGATCAGCGCCGCCATGGCAATGAGCAGGAGCTGCCGTTCGCGTGGGGTGGGGGCCACCGCCACCTCGCCCGCCTCGAAGAGTGACTGGGTCATCACCCGCTGCGCCGCCATCACGTCTTCCATGCCCGCCACGAAATGCCGCTGGTGAATCGACTTGCCGGCGTCGGGACCGGGCTCGAACGTGGCCAGCTGCGCCGCCTTGAGCACGGCGTTCTTGATGTCCCCGCCACTCCGGGGGAAGCGCTCGGCGAGCTCCCGGAAATTCACGTCGGCCGCGATCGGCGTCTTGTCGGCGTGCAGCTGGGCCTTCCAGATCCGCTCGCGCTCCTCGACGCCCGGCAGGTCGAAGCGGATATGCGTCCGGATCCGCCGCTCGAACGCCGGATCGAGATTGGCGGCGAGGTTCGTGGCGAAGATCACCACCCCCGGGAAGCGCTCCACCTCGCTCAGCAGGACGTTCACCGTGGCGTTGGCCTCCCGCTCGTAGCCGTGCTGCAGGGACGTGAACCGGCGGCTCGCGACCGCATCGGCCTCGTCGAAGAAGAGCACCGCGTCGGCGCGCGCGGCATCCCGGAAGACGGCGGCGATGTGCTTGGCGGTCTGCCCCACCCAGCGCGACTCGAGCTCGGCGTAGCGAACCACCAGGAGCTGCCGGCCGAGCGTGGCCGCGATCGCCTCGGCGGCGATCGTCTTGCCGGTCCCGGGCGGGCCCGCAAAATGGAAGGCGAGCCCCGCCGTGCCCCCGTGCCGCTCCGCCAGGCCCCAGCGGTCGAAGATGAGCCCCTGCTTCCGGATGAGCGCGAGCGCCTGGCGGATCGCGTCCATCGTGGCCGGCGGGAGGATCACGTCCTGAAAGGTGCGCCTCGGCTCCACCACATCGAACAGTGGCCGCCCGAAGAAGAGATCGCGCAATGAATCGGTCACTGAGACTCCTTGACTCCGGGACCCGCTGACGACATCACCATAAGCTATCAGGGACTGGCGCACGCCCCTGCGGTGCGCGTCACGGCGCCCGTGGATCGGAGGTCGAGAGGTGGAAATCCGGAATCTGGTGGATGTCCCGGAGGTGGTCCCGATGCTCGCGGAGGCGTTCGCTGAGGAGTGGCCCGACTACGCCCGGGAGGTGGGGCGGGAGGCGATCGTCGAGCGCTTCCGGGAGTGCCTCCGGCAGGACGCCCTGCCACTCACGCTGGTGGCGCTCGAGGGGCCGGAGGTCGTCGGGACCGTGGGGCTCCGGTGGGACTCGATCCGGAGCCGGCCCGCGCTGGGCCCGTGGCTCGCCGCCTTCTACGTGGTCCCCCGGCTCCGCGGTCGGGGCGTGGGCGCCCACCTGGCCCGGGAAGCGGAGCGCGCCGCCCGGACCCTCGGACTGGCGGAGATCTATGCCGGAACCAGCACCGCCCGGACCCTCTTCGAGCGGCTGGGGTGGCGCCGGCACGAGGACCTCGACTACGCCGGCGAGCCGCTTACCATCTATCATAAGGTGATGCGATAACGGCCCGGGCGGTGCTGAAGCCCGGGGAATACCAGGACTTCCTGAAAGGGCGATTCCCCGATGTCACTCTTCGGAAATCCGGCGTCGAGCGCGCTGGAGGACGCGGCGACCTACGCGGCGGCACTGCTCGATCTCCTCGGCGAGCGCGATCCCCTGGCAGTCATGCGCGAGATGCCCCGAGCGCTGGGCGAAGCAATCACAGGGCTCGATGCCGACGCGCTCGCCAGACCGGAAGCGCCGGGGAAGTGGTCGATTGCGCAGGTGCTCGATCACCTCAATGACTCGGAGCTCGTCGGCTCCTTCCGGTTCCGGATGGTGCTCACCCAGGATCGCCCGGCGCTTCCGGGGTACGACCAGGACGCCTGGGTGACCCGGCTCCACCCCCCGCTCAGCGGCCCTGACGTCCTCGCCGGGGCGGAGCGGGCGATCCGACGCTTCACCCACCTCCGGGAGGCCAACCTCGAAGTGCTGGGCCGCGCCACGCCGGCCGACCTCCGCCGCGTGGGCCTCCATTCCGAGCGGGGGGAGGAGAGTCTCGAGCGAATGATGAAGCTCTACGCGGGGCACGATCTGGTGCACCGGCGGCAGCTGGAGCGGATACGGTCCGGGCTCTGACACCTGACTCGCGACACTCTACCGACACCCTCGACCCCGGACCCATATGCGCCATCTCACACTCTCCACCCTCGCCCTCCTCCTCGCCGCCTGCGGCGGGGGCGCGGATGAGCAGGCCACCGCCGGCACCGATACGACGTCCACCGTCGTCGCTCCGGAGCCCGCAGCGCCGGCCACGACCGCCTCGGGAATGCTCGACCCCGATGCCGCCTCCCACGCCGAGCTCGTCGCGGCCGGGCTCGACAGTGCCACCGCCTCCGCCATCGTCGCCGGCCGGCCGTATGCCGACATGGCGGCCGTGGATGCGGTCCTGGCCCGCTCCCTCGGTGCCGGAGCGCGCGATTCGGTCTACACGAAGGTCTGGAAGCCCCTCGACCTGAACAGCGCGAGCGCGGCCGAGATCGAGCTGATCCCGGGCGTGGGCCCCCGGATGCGGCACGAATTCGAGGAGTATCGTCCCTATTCCTCGATCGAGCAGTTCCGGCGGGAGATCGGGAAGTACGTGGACTCGACCGAGGTGGCTCGGCTCGAGCGGTACGTGACGATCCGGTGAGGCGAGCGATGCGCTGGACGACGCTCGCGGCCGCGGCGCTGTTGAGCCTCCCGCTGGATCTCGCCGCCCAGGCCGCCACGAAGGGACACGACTCCCATGCGGGCCACGCGGCCCACGCCGCGCCCGACAGCGCGGCGCAGAAGGACAGCGCCTTCGCCGCCGTTCAGGCCCGGGGGAAGATCGCCATGGGGGTGGACCAGTACACGTCTGTTCATCGCTTCGACGATCTTCCCGATGGCGGCCGGATCGAGCTCCAGCGGGATCCCGCCGACACCGCGGGCGTGGCCACGATCCGCGCGCATCTCCGTGAGATCGCCGACGCCTTCGCCGCGGGGGACTTTGCGACGCCGGGCTTCGTGCACGATCAGGAGGTTCCGGGCGTGAAGGAGATGGCTGCGAGGAAGGCATCGATTCGCTACCGGTTCGAGCCGCTCCCCGGCGGGGGTGCCGTCCGGATCGTCACCTCGGACCCGGAGGCGCTGAAGGCGATTCACGCCTTCCTCGCCTTCCAGCGGAGCGACCATCGGGCGGGAGGAATGGAGCACTAGCCATGTCCGAGCCGCTTCCCACGCCGTCCCCTCCGCCGCCGACCATCCTCGTGGTCGAGGACGAGCTCACCGTCCGGCGGATGACCTGCCGGATGATCCGGGGGCTCGGATTCGAAACGGTGGAGGCGGGGGACGGGCGGGAGGCGCTTCGCCTCATCCGCCAGCGGCAGCGGCCATTCGACCTGGTGCTCACCGATGTGGTGATGCCCGTGATGGACGGTCTCGAGCTGTCGCGTCAGCTCGGGAACGAGATCCCCGAGCAGCGGGTGCTCTGCATGTCGGCGTATCCCACGAGCACCCTCGCCGGCCACGGCCTCCTCCCGGAGCGTCCGTTCATCCGGAAGCCGTTCCTTCCCACCGCGCTCGCCAGCGCGATCCGCGAGGCGCTACTTCAGTAGCTGGTCCATCCCGCACTGCCTCGGCGCCTTGTCAGGCCGCCACCGCAGGAACCGGGTTCCATGGCGGAAACGGCCATTGCTCACGTGGTCATACCCCACCTCCACGACGAGCTCGGGTCGGAGCGACTCCCATTTCTCCGAGCGGTCGGTGCTCCAGCGGCTCGGCCCCCCTGGCGCCTTCCCGGTGAATCCGGGCGGCCCAATCAGCTTCTCGAGGCGTGGGGTGAGCGCACGGCGCTCCGATTCCGCGAGACTCGAGCAGAAGCCGACGTGATGCAGGAGTCCGGCATCGTCGTAGAGGCCGAGCAGAAGGGACCCGATCACCTTCCCGCGTGACGCGTACCGGAAACCACCCACGACGCAGTCCGCGGTGCGCATCCGCTTCACCTTCACCATCCCGTCCCGTTCACCCGAGCGATAGGCGAGATCGATTCGCTTGGCGACGACCCCGTCGAGGTCGCCCTTGCCTCCGCCGGTGAGCCATCGGAGGGCGGTGGCACGGCTCGTCGTCACGCGCGAGAGCGAGACCCGTCCCCGCTTCGGAAAGTACCGGGCGGCGAACGCCTCGAGCCGGCGGCGCCGTTCGACGAGCGGCTTTTCCACGAGCGAGGTGCCGCGCTCGTCCACCAGCAGGTCGAAGGCGCGGACCTCCGCGGGGAAATCCCCAGCGAGGGACTCCACCCGGCTCTTCGCGGGGTGGATGCGCTGGAGCAGCTGGTCGAAGGAGAGGCGACCATCCACCGGCACCACGATTTCGCCGTCGAGGACGAATTGGCGGGCGCCGAGGGCGAGCGCCGACTCGACGACGTCGGGGAAGTAGCGCTCGAGCGGCTTTCCGGCCTTCGATTGCACGCGCACCCGGTCGCCATCGCGGAAGATGAGGCAGCGGAAGCCGTCCCACTTGGGCTCGAACTGCCACTCCCTCCCGCGCGGGAGCTCGGCCACCGACGTCGCCTCCATCGGCGGATACGGGAACCGGACCGGGAGACTCACAGGAGCGAGGCGAGGGGAAAGCGGCCGCGGGCCTCGAGGAGCGGCTTCCAGAGATCGCCGAGCTTCCGCACGCGAGCCGGCACCGTCTCCATCCGGAAATCGGTGATCTCGAATCCGCGCTCGATCTCCTCCCAGGTGACGGGGGTCGAGACCGGGGCCCGCGGTTTCGGCCGCACCGAGTAGACCGAGGCGAGCGTCCGTCCCCAGGCGTTCTGGTTGTAGTCCACCAGGACCCGGCCATGCCGGCGATCCGCAATGCGGTACTCCGCCGTGATGAGCGCCGGGTGCTTCCGCGCGAGCCGCTTGGCCAGCGGCTTGGCGAAGCTCCACACCGCCTTCTGCAGCGGGCCGCGCACGATCGGGACGTAGATGTGAATGCCGCTCGAGCCGCTCGTCTTGGCCAGGGGGCGCATTCCGAACTCCTCGAGCGCCGCCTTCACGATGAGCGAAGTCTCGAGCACCTTGTCGAACCCCGCCCCATCGCCGGGATCGAGGTCGAAGTGAACGTAGTCGGGGCGGTCGGGATCGTCGCAGGTGGCATACCACTGATTGAGATCGATGCAGCCGAGATTCACCAGCCAGAGAAGCGAGGCGACGTCCTGGGCGAGGGGAAAGGCGATGAGGCTCTTCGAGCGATGCATGATCGAGCAGGTCTCGACCCACGCCGGCCGATGCTCGGGCGCGCGCTTCATGAAGAAGAACTTCCCGGTGATCCCGTTCGGGTAGCGCTTCATCGTGATCGCGCGGTCGCGGAGGTGCGGGAGGATGAACGCCGCCACATCGGCGTAGTACTGGAGGAGGTCCCGCTTGGTATAGCCGTCGTCCGGCCAGAAGACCTTGTCGAGATTGGAGAGCGCGAGCTCCTTCGAGCCGATCCGGATGGTGGCGTCGTTGACCCCGCGGGGGATCTCGACCGATTCGACGCGGAGCGGCTTCCGGGCCGGCGCCGCCTGCAGCTTGACCGGGCGCTTCTTGACGGGCATCAGTCGCTTCCGATCCGGGCGGGCCGCGGACCGCGCCGTGTGGCCCCGACGACGGGCTGGTAGTCGAGCTCGCGTCCGGCGCGCGCCGCGCGGAGCAGGAGGGCGCCTCGGCTCATGTCGCCGCGGCCGACGAAGGCGCTCGGGAAGAGGAGCCGCGCGCCGAAGGTCTCGAGCAGCACATCCACGTACTTCCCGGTGGCGACGCTCCCCAGGAGGACCACCGATTCCGCCTGGGCGGCGATCGTGGCGGCATCCCGGACGAGGGGGCCCCGGTAGCGCTCGTCCCCCGGATGGATATCCACCGTGCCGAAGGCTCGAAGTTCCTCCAGCCCGATCCTCGTTCCGGCCGGGACGAGCCCCCGATTGGCGGTGATGACGAGCGGGCCGGCCCCCTCCGCGCCGGCAAACCGCTCCGCGTACGCGAGCTTGCCCCGGAAATAGAGGCCGCTCAGGAAGGCGAACGTCTCACCCAGCGGAGCGCCTTCGGGGGAGCGGAGGCGCCGGGCCAGCGGGAATGTCGCCTCCTCGTTCATGATCAGCTGCGCCCGCTTCCCGCCGCAGTGCGCGGGCGAGAGGAGGAAGACGCGGGAGGGAGAATCCATGCCTGAGGGTACAGCGGGACGGGCGTGGAGAACAGTGTTTCGGATCACGGGTGGATGGCGGAAGCTGGTCGCGGGTCGCGGGTCGCTGGCCCCGGCTTTTCGCCGGCGTCGGTTGCCGACTGTCAGCTCTCCGCCGTTGCCTGCTACTTTTCTGCCCATGCCTTCCTCCTCCCGCCCCGACGAAGCCCTGCATTCCTGGTTCCTCGGTCCCCGGGCCGAGAACGCCGATCTCCTCGAGCGCCTGGTCACGGAGGCGCTTCGGGACCACGTCTTCTGGCGGCGGAACTACCACCCCGAGGATGCGTTCGTCACGCGGGAGACGGACAAGCGGCGAGAGGGATACGAGGACGCCGTGGCGACGCTGACCCAGGAGCTGATGGGGCTCCTCGCGGCGCTCAAGCGTGATATCCCCTTCTTCAGTGGCCGCTACAAGGGCCACATGATCTTCCAGCAGACCATCGCTTCCCAGGTCGGCTACTTCGCGGCGATGCTGTACAATCCGAACAACATCGCGGCTGAGGCGGCACCGGTCACCACGCGGATGGAGCTCGAGGTGGCGGCCCAGCTCGCCGCGATGATCGGATACGATCCCGCGTCGTCGTGGGGACACCTCACCTCGGGCGGCACCGTCGCCAATTTCGAGGCGCTCTGGATCGCCCGGAATCTCCACTATCTCTCGGTGGCATGCGCCGGTGCCGCCCGGGAACTCGGTGTCGGTCTCGATGTGGTGCTGCCCACCGGCGATCGAGTGCCGCTCGCCTCACTCACGCTCCCGCAGCTCCTCAACATCGACAACGGCGCCGCGCTCGACCTCTGGGACGCGCTCTGGGCTTCGGCCCCGCGCGCGGACGTGCATCGCGCCTTCGACCATCACTCGCTTGCCACGCTCGGATACCAGGATTGCACGCTCCGGCTCGCCGAGCAGTACGGCGACCCGCTCCCGGCTGCCGTCGTGCTCGTGGCGTCGACGGGGCACTATTCCTGGGAGAAGATCACCCGCGCGCTCGGCATCGGCTCGAGCCGCCTCGTCTTCGTGCCGGTGGACTCGCACTTCCGGCTCGACCCCGATGCGCTCTGGGAGCAGCTCCGGTCGCTCACCGGGCGTCGGGTGCCGGTGCTCGCATGCGTGAGCGTGTGCGGGAGCACGGAGGAGAGCGCCGTGGATCGGCTCGATCTCGTGGCGGCGGTGCGGGAGCGGGCGCGGAAGGAGCTCGGAATCGCCTTTCATCTCCACTCCGACGCGTGCTATGGCGGATATGCCGCGTCGGTTCTCTGGAAGGGGACCGGCACCCGGCGGAGCGCCGCGGAGATCCGGCGCGCCACCGGGACGCCGTGGCCGGAGGACCACCTGGTCCGGTCGATCGAGGCGCTGGCGCGAACCGATTCCGTCACCATCGATCCGCACAAGCTGGGCTACATCCCCTATCCCGCGGGGGCCTTCCTCCTGCGCGATCGCCGGGGGCGCGAGCTCGTCTCGGTGGATCCGCCCTACCTCGTCCCTCCGGAGGGAGCCAGCGGGCTCGCCGACGAACTCTTCCTCGGCCGGTCGATCTTCGAGGGATCCAAGCCGGGCGCCGCCGCTGCCGCCGTATGGCTGAGCCACAAGGTCCTCCCGCTCGACGCCCGCGGGTACGGCTACCTCGTCGAGCGCACCGCGGTCGGCGCCCGCATGCTGCACGATGCGCTCGGCCGGATGGCGGGGCAGTTCTCCGTCCTGATGCTCCCGGAACCCGACATCAACATCGTCTGCTTCATCGTCCGGCACCCGGCTCTGACCACGCTCGCCGAGCTGAACGACCTGAATGAAGGGATCTATCGGCGCATGAGCCTGGGCCATGGCGGGCCCGCGCCGGAGTACATCATCACGAGGACCCGCTTCCAGACTCCGATGTACGACGGCGCCATCGCGCCGATCATCGACGCCCTCGGCATCGGGTCGGTGGAGACGTGGCGCGCCAGCGCGGACGAAGGGCTCGTCGTCCTGCGCTCGACGGTAATGGATCCCTTCCTCGCAACCACCTCGGGGGCCGAGCACGTCGCCGGCTTCGTCCGCGCGGTGGAACGCGCGGCGTCCGAAGCGCTCCTCGATGCAGGCAGCGTCCGCTAACCGCCGAAGAGGCCCATGAAGCTGAATGCCAGGAAGCACGGGCTCGATGCGGCCCGGCTGGAGAAGAATGTCGCGCTGGCCCCGTGGACCACTTTCCGCATCGGCGGGCCGGCGGACCTCCTCTACACCGCGACCAGCGCCGACGACCTCGCTGCCGCCATCTCGGCGGCGCGCGATGCCGGAATCCCGTTCTTCGTCCTCGGGCTCGGCGCCAACATCCTGATCGGCGACGAGGGGTTTCGCGGCCTGGTGATCCGGAACGCGGCCACCGCCCACGCCTGGTCGGCGGACGGCCTCCTCCGGGCGGAGAGCGGAGCCGTGGTCCAGGACCTGGTGCTCGAGTCCGCGCGGCTCGGGTGGTCGGGGCTCGAGCATTACATCGGAATCCCGAGCACCGTCGGTGGTGCGGTGTGGCAGAATCTCCATTTCCTCTCGCCGGCGCCGGAGCGGGAGCGGACGATGTTCATCGCCGAGGTCTTCGAATCGTGCGAGATCCTGTCGGCCGAGGGCGTGCGCGGAACGGTGAGCGCCGATTACGTCAGGTTCGGGTACGATGACAGCATCTTCCACCACCGTGCCGACTACGTGCTCGCCGCCACCTTCCGGCTGGAGAAGGCCGATCCCGCGGTGCTCTACCGGATCCATCAGGAAAACCTGAGCTGGCGCGGCGCACGCCATCCCTGGCTCGAGGTGCATCCGAGCGCCGGATCGATCTTCCGGAAGATCGAGGGCATCGGCGCCGGGCGCCTGGTGGATCAGTGTGGTCTCAAGGGCAGGAGGATCGGCGGAGCCCAGATCTCGCACCTCCACGCCAATATCATCATCAACCTGGGAGGCGCGTCGGCGGCCGACGTCAGGGCGCTGATCGCGCTGGCCCAGCGGGAAGTCGAAGCGAAGTTCGGCCAGCGGCTGGTTCCCGAGATCGGTTTCATCGGCGAGTTCTGACGACTCGAGCCGCCGGCGAGAATACAAAAGGCGCGGAGGGCCGGTGCCGTGTCCTCAGCGGACCACGGTACGACCCTCCGCGCCTTCGCAGTAAGCAGTTACGACGATACCGCTGCTCCGATCAGTTGGCCGCGGTCACCGTGAAGTTGACGGTGGCGGTGCCGCCCGAGGTGACGGTCACCGGATGCGGCGACGCCGGATCGAGCGTGAGCGTGCCGGCCGCGGGAGTCAGCACGACCTTGTAATCGCCCGGGGCCAGGAGGTCGAAGCTCGCCTCGAAGACGCCGTTCAGGTCGGCGTCGGTGAGTGCCACCGGACTCCCGACCGCGACGTCCGCCGCGTCGGTGAGCGAGGCGCTGGCGGTGGCAAGGTCGAAGGTGACGCCGTCGCCCAGCGTCGCGGTCACGTCGATCCCGCCGCTCAGGCCGAGGACGCCGCCGGTGATCACGGGATGCATGACCCAGGCACCGGACTGCCCCGCCAGATGCCCGAAGCTCTGGGACACGTCGAAGTCCACCAGCAGGATCTGCTCGTCACCGCTCAGCTCGAGCGCGCCGTCCGCCATGGTGACCTTGAGGCCGGACTGGCTGAAGCTCGGCATGCGCAACTCGCCGGCCACGACGGCACCGTCAGGAAGGCCCTCGTAGTCGGAGGACGACGCGTAGATGCTCGTCGACCCGTCCTCGTTCTCCACCTCGATGTAGGCGCCGGTGATCACGAACCGGAGCTGGCTGTAGACGCCGGATGGCACCGTGACGCCGTCCACCAGGTCCATCGTGGTGTTCGCGAGGGTCAGGAGGTCCACCGTCGCGGGCTCGTCGCGCAGCACCACCGGGTTTTCGCCGGCGAGGTTCACTTCGGAGATCGTGACGACCGCAGCGTGAATGTCGCCCGGGGCGTCCTTGAGCTTGATGGTGAGGGAGGTGGTCTCGCTGACGCCGCCGTCACAGGCGGCCGCGGCGAGTGCAAGGGACAGCACGGCTGAAAGCTTGATGCGCAGCATCTATGGGCTCCTCAAGTGTCGTTCGGCGGCTCGACTGGCGTGGCGCCCGGACGGGGCAGCGGTAGCCTCGTAGCTTTGCGTCCCCCGCTTTCGCGGGGTTTGCCGTTGTCGCGGCCCTGATCAGGCAGCGGAAGGACGTCCTGCAGACCCTCCGACCCCCCGATCGGTCACATCCGGGGAGAGTGCCCTACCGGCTCGCCACCAGCGTGAACCGGGCCTGGCTCGCGCGTCCGAGGGCCACGGAGACGGGGCGGGAACCGGACTCGACCGCCCATCCGTCCGGAGGGGAGAGGACGACCCGATAATCTCCCGGCGGGAGGAGGCCGAAGTAGGCCTCGGGTACGCCGTTCGAATCGGCATCGGTGAACGTGCGGGTGACGCCGACCAGCTTGCTGTTCGCGTCGAAGAGCGACGCCATCGCGGCGCCCGGGGCGGGAAGCGCGGGAGCGTTCTCGAGGAGGATCTCGATCCCGCCGGTCTCCCGGAGCTCGCCCCCGGAGATGCGGGGTGCAACCGGGATCCGCCCCCCCAGCGTGCTTCGCTGGAGACTCCGGAGCGGATCGAATTCCAGGACGAGCACCGTCTGATCGCCCCGGAGGTCGAGGCTCCCTTCCGCGAGCGCCACCGGGCTTCCGACCCCGGAGTCCTCGAGGATGAGCTCACGGACCTCCCCGCTCCCCGGCGGTACCCCGGCGTAGGCGGGTGTCGCGTACCGCGCGGTCGTCCCATCCCCGTCCCGGATCGCGACGTACATCCCGCGTACGTGGACGCGGAGCTCACGGTAGGAGGCGGCAGGGACGGCGAAGTCGTTGAGGAGGCCGATCGGCGACTCCTCGGGGTCGAGCAGGTCGATCACCCGGGGCTGATGCAGCAGCACGACTGGTCCGTGCGGACCGATCAGTTCCATGCGGGCCACGGTGATGACCGCGGCCTCCACGTCCCCGGGCGGCTCCTTGAGCAGGATGGACAGCGAAGTGATATCGGAAATTCCCGAGCTCTGGCAGCCGGAGACCACCGCGGCGGCGAGCGTCAAGGGAAGGAGCGGACGAGTCACGGGCAAACCAGTGGCAACAGGCGTTGGACGGGTCCTGCATGCGAGCACGCGCCCTGCTGTTCGGTCACTGGGGAGGTCACTGGCCTCCGGCGCCCGGCCGGCGGCGCAAGCCGGAACGGAGGACCGTCGACCAGCGACCACCAACCAGCAACCAGTACTGCAGACCCTTGCATGGTCCCGCGCGTCACATGCACTGGAGCCTGCTCGTCCGCGGGTGCAGATTCCGGAAGCACGGCGGACATCGGGACGCCGGCGTGACCGTCCATCTGCTGCCGGGGTCTGTATTTCGTGAACGACGATGGGGTCATCGTCCGGCGGGTGCTCGCAGGCGATACCGAGGCCTACCGCGTACTCGTCGGACGACATCGTGATCGTTTTGCGCGCTTTGCGTACCGGATGCTGGGGAACCGGGAGGACGCCGAGGAGGCGCTGCAGGACGCCTTCATCCGCGCCTGGCGGGCGCTCGACCAGTGCGCCGATCCCGATCGGTTCGACAACTGGTGTTTCCGCATCCTGGCCAACCGGTGCCGGACCCGGGGAAGCCGGCGCGGGCGCTACGAGGCGACGTTCGTCGCCGACGAGGCCGCGGTCGAGAACACCGCCGACCCCGCCGCCGGAGGCAGGGAGCTCGAGGAGGGGGAGGAGATCGCGCGGGCGCTGGCGCAGCTCGAGCCTGCTTCGCGCGAGGCGTTTCTGCTCAAGTATGTGGAAGAGATGACGTACGACGAGATGGCGGAGCTCACGGGAGAAGGAGTCTCCGCGCTCAAGATGCGGGTGAAGCGCGCGTGCGAACGACTGCGGCACCTGCTGGAGACCTACCATGTCTGACGAGTCCCGGCAGCCCGACGAGGCGATGAGCGATCCGGCAATCCGACGGGTCGTCGCCGTTGCGCGCGCGCCGGTCTCGGTCAGCGCCGATCTCGACGACCGGATCATGGCCGGCGTGTATGCGGCGGGTGGGCGAAGCGGCGCCTCGGTACTCGAATTGCCCGAGGCCCGCCCGGCCGCCCGGCCCCACCAGCAGCCCGCCCGCCACCGGCTCGCCCTCGCCGCGGCAATCGGCGCGCTCATGCTTGGCAGCGCCTGGGTGGGGCGGATGACGGCGCCGGGTCGGGCAGCCGTCGCCACCGCCGCCGCCGAGAGCGTCACGGATGAGAACGCCGTACGATTCGTGATCCGGGCGCCTGGTGCCGCCACCGTGGCGCTCGTGGGGGACTTCAACGCCTGGCGCGTGGGCGCCACGCCCCTCACGGCCACGGAGGAGGAGGGGATCTGGACCGTGACCGTGCCGCTCGCCGCAGGGCGGCATGAATACGCGTTCGTGGTCGACGGCGTTCGCTGGCTTCCCGATCCCAACGCCCCACGCGCCGCGAGCGCCGACTTCGGCGCACCCAACTCGGTCGTTACCGTGACGGGGCAGACATGACCGCACGTCGCCTCGTCGCGCTCGCGGCCCTCGTCCTCTCTGCCGCGCCGCTCGCGGCCCAGGCAGGCGGTGACCCGCTCGCCGCCAGGCTCGATCCCGCCACCGCCTCCGCCGTTCGCGCCATCGTCGACTCGGCGGTGGCTGCGGACCTCCCCGCGGGGCCGCTCGTCAACAAGGCGCTGGAAGGTGCGAGCAAGGGGGCGGCGGGGACGCGAATCGTGCTTGCGGTCCGCACGCTGGCCACCGACCTCCGCGTTGCCCGTGGTGCGCTCGGCGCGGGCGCGAGCGAGGCGGAGCTCGTGGCCGGGGTCGGCGCCCTCAGGGCCGGCGCGGCGGCGGAGGTGCTTTCCGGGGTCAAGCGCGCGCGGGGAGCGAATTCGGCCCTCCTTCCGCTCGCCGTGCTCACCGACCTCGTGGCCAACGGCATTCCGGTGGATCGTGCCGCGGCCGTGATCCTCGCACTCGCCGAACGGCGCGCAGGCGATGCGCAGTATCGTGCCGCGCTCGCCCCCGGGCCGCCGGTCGAGCCGCCCGGTGCGGCGAATGCCCCGCCAGGCCGGGCCGCCGAGCCGCCCGGGCGCGCAGGCGAGCCGGTCGTGCCGCAAGCCAGACCGGAACCTTCCGGACGCGGGAAACCCGCCGAACCACCGGCAAAGGGCCGGCCCAGCCGGCCCTGACGTGGACCGACCGGTATCCGGGCGGTTCGTACTCCTCGTCACGCTCTCGCTCCTCGCACTGCCATCGATCCTCGCCGCCCAGAGCGTCGCCTCGCTCGACGGCGCGATCGCCCGCATCTCCTATTCCGACAGCAGCGCCGTAACGGCGTTCTCGCTCGCTCCCACCTACGAGTTGATCAGCGCATCGCACGCCTTTTCGGCAGGCGGCACGGTGTCCCGCTTCTCGGCGGGCGACTGGAACGTCCAGGGGCACCTCGCCGGCTCGACCTATCTCCCTCCGGTGGCCGGACTCCGGCCCGAGGTCGAGGGGCGCGCGCGCGGGACTCGCTACGAAGGGGGCGAAGGGTCCAGCGCGCTCGACGGATCGGCTCGGCTCCACTGGGTCAGGCGGAATCACGGTCTCTGGGGCGGTGTGGCAGGAGGAAGGGCGTGGGATGGGGCGGACTGGCGGGGCACACTCTCCGCCGAAGCGGGGGGGTGGACCCGTGCTGGTCCGGCAACGGTGTCCCTCGCACTCTCCGCCACGCGCATCGGTGACGAATCCCGATATGCCGACGGCGAGGCGGCGCTCAGGCTCGAGCGCGGCGCTCTCGACCTTGTGGCGTGGGGCGGGCTCAGGCGCTGGACCCGCCCCGATGACGCGACCGTGGAGGGATGGGGGGGTGCGAGCATCGCCTGGTGGATCGGGAGCCGCGTCGCACTGACCGGGGCGGCGGGCAGGTATGTGGCCGACCCAGCCCAGGGGCTGCCGTCCGGCAGCTTTGGCTCGATCGGCCTGCGAATCGCAACGGGGCGGCCCGGTCGCGCCCGGAGGATCGTGGAGCCGCTCGACCGGATTCTCCCGCGTCCCGCCGACGGCGCCGGCGTCGAGATCACATCGCTTGCCGGCGGCTCGGCGAGACTCGAGTTCATCGGAGTCCGCGGTAGCCGCGTCGAGCTCATGGGAGATTTCACGAGCTGGCAGCCGGTCGCCCTCACGCCCACGGGGAGCGCGCGGTGGTCGGTCACCGTAGCTCTTCCGCCGGGGGTCCATCGCCTCAATATCCGGGTGGATGGGGGCGAGTGGCGGGTGCCCCCGGGCCTCCCCTCGGCTGGCGACGATTTCGGCGGCGCCGCCGGGATTCTCATCGTCGAATGAACCCCCGCATGTGACGAATCGGGGGTCCGCGGGGTCTGCAGGGTACACCCTGGAGACCCGATGCGAACCCTCGACCTGCGGCATGCTCCGCTCCGAATCGTCGTGGTCGCGAGCTGCCTGCTCGCCGCGCCGCTCGCCGCCCAGACTCCCGCCGCCGATCCCTCGGCGCGACTCCGCGCCGTGCTTCCGGCCGACGTCGCCGAGCGGGTGCTCGGGCGGATCGCAGAGGCGCGGGCGCGCGAGCTCCCCGCCCAGGCGCTCGAGCATCGCGCGCTCGAGCTCGCGGCCAAGGGTGTGGCGCCGGCGGACATCGAGACCGGAATCGGCCGGCACGCCGAGCGCCTCGAGCGGGCGAGAGCGGCGCTCGTGCAGGGCGGGAGAGAGCTGCCGACCGACGCGGAGACGGAGGCCGCCGAGCTCGTCCTGCATCATGGTGCGGGAGGCGAGGCGGTCAGTGCGCTCGCCGAGGCCGCACCATCGGGCCACTCGCTGGCCGTGCCCCTCTTCGTACTCTCGCAGCTGATGGATCGCGGACTTCCCTCGGATCAGGCACTTCGGCGAG
>DASTYH010000035.1:0-8473 GCA_035765075.1 Gemmatimonadales bacterium | reverse complement strand
CGGTCTTCATCGCCCAGGTTGTCGCGGTCCGCCACCGTGGCGCGGATCGACTGCGGGCTCGCATCGCTCGCGATGATGCCGAAGTGGATGGCGGACGGCGAGTACCAGACGCGGACCTCGGTCTCCTGTTCCGCGGGGCGGCTGTCCACCGGCTGGTACTGGCGGAACCCGGTCAGCCGGGCGGCCTCGACCCAGGCCGGCTCGTCGAGGCGCCCGTCGACGATCACCTCCGCGTCGATGCGCGGGATGGCGGCGGTTGGCGGCGGCGCCTGGGGAGGCCGGGCACCGGTGGGATCCTGGAGGACGGCCAGCAGCAGGAGTGCGTGCACGTGGTTTCGGGTTGGAGTAGGGACGAAGATAAGGCGGGATCGATCGAATTACGAACCGGCCCGCCGGCTGGTTTCCCGAACGGAAAGGGGCGGGGAGCCGGGGTTCCCGCACCCGGCCTCCGCCGCCCGATCTCCCATCGCCCGCGTCCTCCTCCGACTGCCCCACCGCCTACCGCCTACCGCCTACTCATACCGCAGCGCCGTGATCGGATCGAGGCTCGCCGCCCGCCGGGCCGGCCAGATGCCGAAGAAGAGGCCCACGAACGCGCTGAAGGCAAAGGCGACGATGATCGCGGGCATCGAGATCAGCGTGTTCCACTGCATGAACCTGGCGAGCACGACCGCCATCCCGCTCCCGAAGAGGATGCCCAGCACGCCGCCGACGAGGCAGAGGGCGAGGGCCTCGATCAGGAATTGCAGCAGGATGTTGACCTTGGTCGCGCCGAGGGCCTTCCGGATCCCGATCTCGCGCGTCCGCTCGGTGACCGACACCAGCATGATGTTCATGATGCCGATGCCGCCCACGAAGAGGCTCACCGCCGCAATGCTCGCGAGGAGGATCGTGAAGGTGCGGGTGGCCTCCTGCCGTGTCGCGAGGATGTCCTGCGGATTGCGGACCTGGAAGTCGTTCTCGGCGCCAGGCCGGATGCGGTGCTCGCGCCGGAGGATCCGCTCGAGGTCCACCATCCCCTGCTCGACCGGTACGCCGTCGGCCACCTGGACCGCGATCGAGCGCACCCGGTCGGTGCCGAGGACCCGGTACTGGGCGGTCTGGAGCGGGATGAAGATCTGCTCGTCGGGATTCTGCCAGGAGCCCGCGGAGCCCTTGCGGCTCAGCACCCCGATGATCTCGAAGGGGATGCCGCGGAGGAGCAGCTGCTGGCCGATCATGGCGGCCGGGTTCATCCCCAGCTGTTCCGGTACGTCGGCGCCCAGCACGGCATAGCGCTGCCGCGATTCGTCTTCGCCCTGACGGAACGAGCGGCCGAACGGCACCGTGTAGTTCCGCACCTCGATGAAATTCGCGGTGGTCCCGACGACCGGGCTGTTCAGGTTCTGATTGCCGTACTTGACCTGCATGTTCGACTGCAGCTCGGGGACGACCGCCTTGATGAGTCGCGCATCGCGGCGGATGGCGAGGTAGTCATCGGTCGTCAGGCTGACCCGGTTCCCCTGCGCTACCCCGCCGCGGAACGACTGGCCGGGGAAGATCGTGAAGGTGTTGGCGCCCAGCGAGGCGATCTGGTCCTCGACCGCCTTCTGGGCGCCACTGCCGAGCGCCACCATCGTGATCACCGCGCCGACGCCGATGATGATGCCCAGCATCGTGAGCATCGACCGGAGCTTGTTCGCGCGGATCGACTGGAAGGCGACCGCGACCGTCTCGCCGATGAACATCGCTACCTCCGCTGCATGCCCGGCACGCCACCGCCACCGGTCATGTTGGTGATCCGCTCCTTCGTCTCCTGCTGTGCCTCCACGAGGCTCGCACTCGGCAGGATGAGCACCGAATCCCCCGCCTGAAGGCCGGACACCACCTCGCTGTAGTCGAGATCGGTGAGGCCGGTCCGGATCGGCACCGGGGTCGGCTCCGCGCCGCGCTTCACGAACACGATGTAGCTCCCGCCGAACTGGGCATCGGTGCCGCTGCCCTGCCGCCGCGCGCCGCCGCCCGGACGCTGCATGCCCTGGAACACGGTGCGGAGGATCTGCCGCTCCTCGGCCGTCGGCTGCTGGCCGTTCATCCGCTTCGCCATGATGGCGCGGATCTGCGCCTCGGTCACGCCTGCGGGGAGCTTGACGGTCTGCCCGTTCGGGAGCGTCATGGTTCCGGCGGCTGAGGGCGCGGCGGAGTCACCGGCGGCGCGGCCGCCGAGCGACGCCCGCCGGCCGGTGGTGTCGCCGGAATCGGCGGCCTGGGCGCGTTCCTGCTGCTGCTGGGCCGCCGCGATCTGCTCCTGGACCTTGGCCGGGTCGAGACCCAGCACGGATGCCGCCGACGCGACGTCCCGCTGGGTGCGGAGCGCGGCATTGGGGACGGCGAGTACGCCCTCCCGGCGGCCCACGTGGATCTCCACCTCCGCATTCATGCCCGGCCGGAGGAGCCCGTCCCGGTTCTGGATCCGGACGATCACCGGGAACATGGTGACGTTCTGCTGCACTTCCGCCAGCGGCTCGACCTTGAGCACCTCGCCCTCGAAGGGGCGGTTGGGGTAGGCGTCCACGGTCACGGTGGCGGCGAGCCCGGGCTGGATCTTCCCGATGTCGGTCTCGTCCACCAGCGTGCGGACCTGCACCAGGTTGAGGTCGGCCATGGTGAGGATGACCGTCCCGCCGCTCACGTTGCCCGTGGCCGACGTGATGATCGAGCCGCGCTCGACGCTCCGCGAAATGACGGTGCCCGTGATCGGGGCCCGCACGCTGACGTCCCCCATCTGGATCCGCGCATTCTCCAGCGCCACCTGGGCGCGCACGACCGACGCGCGGGCGTTGGCATACGCGAGTGTGGCCGTCTCGTGCTCCTGCTCGGTGATCGACTGCGTCTTGAAGAGCTCGTCCGCCCGGCGCTTCTGGCTCAGCGCATTGGTCTGTTGCGCGCGGGCCACCTCGAGCTCCGCCTCCGCCTGCGCGAGGCTGTTCTGGGGAATGCGCGGGTCGATCCGCACCAGCAGGTCGCCGCGGTTCACCAGCTGGCCGGTTTCCGCCAGCACTTCGAGCACCTCGCCGGAGGCCTTGGACTTCACCTCGACGGTGGTGTCGGGCTGGATCGTCCCGGCGGCCTGCGCCGAGACGATGATGTCGCGCGTCTCGACGGGGAGCGCCTGATAGACGACCTGTTCTTCCTTCTTCCCGCAGGCCGAGGCGAGGAGGACGAGTGCGGCTGCAACGGCAAGTCGGGTACGCATCAGTGGGTTGCCTCGGTCATGAAGTCGCGCTCGACCCGCCCGTCCTTGAGGTGGACCTGGCGATCGGCGTGGGCGGCGATGTCGTGCTCGTGCGTCACGAGGACGATGGTCTGCCCCGAATCGTGGAGCGCCTCGAAGAGCGCCATGATGTCGACGCTGGTGACGCTGTCCAGATTGCCCGTCGGCTCGTCGGCGAGCAGGATGCTCGGCTGGTTCACCAGGGCGCGGGCGATGGCGACGCGCTGGCGCTGGCCGCCGGAGAGCTCGTTCGGGCGGTGATTCATGCGGTCTCCCAGGCCGACGCGCTGGAGCGCGTCGATGGCCATCCGCGCGCGTTCCTTGGCCCCGATCCCGGCATAGACCAGCGGCAGCTCGACGTTGTGGAGTGCCGTGGCCCGGGGCAGGAGATTGAACGTCTGGAAGACGAAGCCGATCTCCTTGTTCCGGATGCGGGCAAGCTCGTCGTCGTCCAGCTCGGAGACCCGATGCCCGTTGAGCCAGTATTCCCCGCCATTCGGGCTGTCGAGGCAGCCGATCATGTTCATCAGCGTCGACTTCCCCGAGCCGGACGGGCCCATGATGGCCACGAACTCGTTCCGCCGGATGACGATGTCGACGCCCTGGAGCGCGTGCACCACCTCACCCCCCATGTCGTACTCGCGCTGGAGGTTCCGGGTGACGATCACGGCGTCCTTCGGCACGTCGGCCGGGAGGAGCGCCATGCGCTCCGCGGTGTCGGACAGTGAGGCGGTCATAGGCTCCGTCCAATGATGGCTTCGATCTGGGCGCGGGCGCGGAGGTAGTCGAACCGGGCGTTGACGGCATCCACCTCCGCCTGATCGAGCGCTTCCTGCGAGGTCAGCACGTCCACGATGGTGGAGGCGCCGAGACGATAGCGCTCCTGCTGGACGCGCAGGTCCTCCTGGGCGGCGAGGACGCTGACGCCGGTGATGGTGATCCGCGCCTGGGCCGCCTCGAGCTGCGCGAGCTGGGTGGTGAGGTTGGCCGACACGGCACGCCCGGTCTCGGCGGCCTCGGCCTCGGCCACGAGGAGGGCGTTCCGTTGCGTCTCGATGTTCTGCTCGCGCTGGAAGCGGTTGAAGAGCGGCCAGCTGAGGCCGAGGGAGACCGACCGGTTGTTGTAGAGGTCGTAGTCCCGGGAGCTGCTCCCGCTGAAACCGACGTTGCCCGAGAGCGAGAGCGTCGGCCAGTAGGCGGAGCGGGAGGCGCGGTACGACGCGCTCGCCGCCTCCGAGCTCGCCACCGCCGCCTGGAGCTGCGGCGAGCGGGCCTCGGCCTCGGCGCGGAGCGCGGCGGTGTCCACGGCGGGGAGCTGCTGGTAGAACGCCGAATCGTCTGCGGCACCGACCCGGCCCGCCCGGCCGATGAGCCGCGCCAGGTTCGCCTCGGCCGTCGCGAGCGCGCTCTGCGCCTGGATCAGCTGGACCTGCGCGTTCCCCAGCGTCACCCGCGAGCGGAGCGAGTCGGAGCGCGTGGCGGAGCCCGCCGCGAGCTTGTTGATCGACACCTTGAGCTGCTCCTCGGCGCGGCGGACACTCGCCTCGCGCACCGCGAGGAGCTGGCGGGCGGCCAGGGCGTCGAAGAACTGGTTCGTGGTGGTGAGCGCCTGCTGATAGCGCGCGTCCACGAGCGACGCTTCCGCCGCCTCGCCGGTGGCACGGGCCGCGCGGGTATCGGCGCCGCGGCGGAACCCGGTGAAGAGATCCACGCTCGAGCTGAGCGACATGCTCAGGCTCCCGCTGCTGCTGCCCACGGCGAGCCCCGTGTTGGGGTCCACGCGGGAGGGCACGCCGGAGAACGAGCGGTTGGTGTTGCTGTTCAGGTTGAGCGACGGGAGGTATGCCGCCTTCGCGGTCCTGATCCGCGCATCGGCATTCTCGAGCGACGCCTGCGCCTGCACGACGCGGGGCTGCACCTGCTCGGCGAGCCGGATCGCGTCGGCCAGCGTGACCCGCGGCGCGCTGGTGGTGTCGATCGTGGGGACCTGCGCGCCGGCGGCGCCGGGCAGCGCGAGGGCGAGGAGCAGGAAGAAGTCAGCGGGGCGCACGGGTCGCTCCTCCGCGGTTGCGCATCGAGTCGGTTCGTCTCGTCATGTCGAGGAACTTCCGCTGCTGGTCAGGGGTGAGCTGCAACCGGATCTCCGAACGGATCGCCTGTTGCAAAGTTTCAAAGCGGGGCTCCATCTCGCGGCGCAGCGAATCGAATGCGGGCTTCCGCCGATCGAGGACGGCGCGCACGCTGTCGCGCTGGACGCTCGTCAGCTCCAGCTCGTTCGTGAGTCGCTCGAGGTAGCCACCGCGCCCGCGCCCGCCCCCCGGGCCGTCCCGGCCGCGTTCGGCGAGGAGGATGCCCCCGGCGCCCGCAAGCGCCCCGACGATGAACGCCGCCACGAGGAGAGCGGCCGCACTGCCGCGCGAGCGCATCAGCGGTCTCCCACGATGCCGGCGAGCACCGCCTCGGCGCCGGCTTCGGAGTCGCCGAGCAGGAGCTGCGCCGGCACGGTCGACTCGACCGCATCGGCGAGCGTCGGGACGTAACCCTCGGAGGTGGCGGCACGGGTGAGCCAGAGCGCGAGCGCCAGCGCCACGCCCCCGGCGGCGATCATGCCCGGACGCGCCCAGGCGGAGAGCGTTTCCCAGATGGTCTCGCGCTCGGCCCGGCGGATCCCGGCGCGGATGCGCGTGACGAACGCCGCGTGATGCGGCGGCTCGAATCCATCGCGCAGGAGGCGGCCCAGCATCTCGTCGGGCCCGCCGTTGTGCTCGCTCGTCATCGCATCTCCTCGAGCAGTGGTCCCAGCGACGCACGCAGCGCGCGCCGGGCATGAAAGACATCCGAGCGGACCGTTCCCTCGGGAACCCCAAGGGTCGCCGCGATCTCGGCGTGCGGATACCCCTCGGCATCGAACATCAGCACCGCGAGGCGCTGGCGCTCCGGGAGCGCGGCCATTGCCGCCGCGAGCTTCTCCCTGAGGAGCGCGCGATCGGTGTGCTGGTCGGGCCCCCCGCCCGCCGCCGCCGCCGTCGGACTGAGCTGCTCGGTTCGCCGGACCGTGCCCCGGCGCCGGGCATCGCGGGCGGCGTTGATCACGATCCGCATCAGCCAGGGCCGGAAGGGACGGGTCCGATCGTACCGGCCGATGGCGCGCCAGGCGGCGAGAAAACCGTCCTGGGCCGCATCGTCGGCGTCATGCTCGTTGCCAAGGATGACGCGGGCCGCCCGCCGTACTGCCGGGCCGTGCCGGTCCACCAGCTCGCCGAATGCACCGTCGTCGCCGGCGGTCGCCCGGGCCGCGAGCTCGGTGTCGGTCACATTGGGGGTACGCATGAACCCGGGAGAATGTTGGGGCGCCGCTCGGGCGGCAAGAGATCAGGTGGGTGCCGGGCGGGGACCCGGCCGGCGACGGGGCGCCTAGCGGTCGGCGCGGCGGCGGAAGGCCTCCCGGGCCGCGCCGAGTGCGAGCCAGACGCAGATCCCGGCAAAGACGTAGGCGGTGATCCGCGGGAGGATGAGGAAGAGGGCGGCGAGCAGGATGAAGCCGACGCTCAGCGGACCGAAGAGCGAGCGGCGTGCCCCGCTCGCCACCGTCCGGAGCGCGAGTGCCGCGCGCTGGCGCATTTCCCGGCGGCCCCCTCGATGCGGCACCGTGACTTCCGGCTCGCTCAGGGCGAGCGCAGTGGGAAGTCGCGCGCTGATGCGCGGCGGCGCGCGCAACGGTCGCCGGGAGACTTCCCGGCTCCGCGCCACATCCCGGCGGAACTGGCTCTCGAGCGCGTCCGTGAGGGTGGGGTCCTCGATCAGGACGTCGAGCTCGTAATTGCCGAGCAGGCTCGCCGGATTGATGTTGCTCGAGCCCACCCGGACCCAGCGCTGATCGGCGGTCACGCTCTTGGCGTGCAGCATCGGTCCGTCCCACTCGAAGATCCGCACGCCGGCCCGGAGCAGCTCGCGGTACCCGATGCGCGTGAGGTTCCGGACGATCGGAATGTCGCTGCTGCCGGGGACGAGAAGCCGCACGTCCACGCCGTCGGTCGCGGCATCGCGAAGGGCCTGGAAGAGGCGGGCAGGGGCCACGAGGTAGGCATCGGTGATCCAGAGCCGCTCGAGCGCGCCGGCGGTGAGCAGCTCCATGACGCGGTAGACGCGCTCCCGGCCCGGCTCGCCCGCCACGACGCGGACATCCGCATCGCCGCAGGGGCGCACCTCGGCCGCGGTCTCCTCGTCCGGGATGCGTCCCCCGGCAATGCCCCAGGTGACGGCAAAGGCCTGATCGAGTCCGGCGGCGGCAGGTCCGCGGATGTCCACGGCGGTGTCGCGCCACGGTTGACCATCGGGCGCGGTCTCCCCGGTCCACTCGCAGCCGATGCAGAGGCCGCCGATGATGGCGCGGGAGCCATCGCCGACGAGCAGCTTGCGGTGATCGCGCGTGATGCCGGGAACGAGATCGAGGAGCCGGAACTGATTGAAGGCGCGGACCTCGACGCCGGCCTCGCGCAGGTAGCGCCAGTAGCGGCGGGAGGTGCCGATCGAGCCGAGCCAGTCGTGGAGGACGCGGACCCGGACCCCTTCGCGCGCGCGCCCGCTCAGCGCCTCGGCGAACCGCCAGCCGACGGCGTCGCTCCGGATGATGTAGTTCTCGAGATGGATCCAGTGCTCCGCCCGCTCGATGAGGTCGAACATCGCCTCATAGGTGTCGGGCCCGTCGATGAGCGCGGTGACGGCGTTACCGGGAATGGGCCGGCCCCCCGCGGCGCGGCTCATCGCGCTGTCCACCGACTGGGCGCGGCGGGCCCAGCGCTCCTCGCTCATCCGCCCAGGCCGATCTCCCGCTCCCGCGGGCGCAGCGCCGCGAGCACGAAGGCGATATGCTCGTCGAGGGGCACCCCCAGCTCTTCGGCGCCGCGCACCACGTCCTCCCGGCTGACCCCCCGCGCAAAGGCCTTGTCCCTGAGCTTCTTCATCACGCTCTTCACCTCGAGATCCGCCAGGCTCTTCGACGGGCGCACGAGCGCGCAGGCCACGAGGAAGCCGCAGAGCTCGTCCACCGCAAAGAGCGCATGCGCCATCGGCGTGGTGCGCGCCACGCCGGTGTAGGTGGCGTGGCCGAGGATCGCCTCCTGCATGTCGTCGGGGAGGCCGTGCCGTGCGAGGATACGCACCCCTTCGGCGGGATGCTCCTCGGTCGGCGCATGCGCGTCGTTGGGGAAGCGCTCGTAG
>DASTYH010000034.1:0-2216 GCA_035765075.1 Gemmatimonadales bacterium | reverse complement strand
CGAGGTGGCGCTCTACGGCTGCGCGCCGGTCGAGGATCTCACCAGCATCACGGTGGCGCCCGATGCCGGCTACGACGTCACCGGCATCGAGGCGATTCCCGGCTGGGGCTACGTCTTCCAGATCGACGACGGCGGTCCCTTCTTCTCCTTCGGCGCGGTCCGCGTGACGCACGTGGGCCAGAATCTCCTCATCCTCGACTGGGCCTACCAGACCGATCCGGGCAACCCGGAGCTGCGCGTGGCGGGGCGATGACGGCTCGGGGTAGCCGCTAGGCCGGCGGGAGGCGCGCGACGGCGGGCGTCCTTATCTTCCCGCCATGCCTCACGCCACACTGACACTCGACGGCCGCTCACTCACGGTCGAGCACGTCGTGCGGGCGGCGCGGGATCGGGGGACGCGGATCGTGCTCGCTCCCGCCGCCCGCGCCGAGCTCGATCGGAGCCGAGCACTCGTCGAGCGCGCGATCGCCGGCGGGCAGACGATCTACGGGATCAATACCGGGTTCGGCAAGCTCGCCAACGTCCGCATTGCCGACGATCAGCTCGACCAGCTCCAGGTCAACCTGATCCGGAGTCACGCCGCGGGCGTCGGCGCTCCCCTTCCTCCCGATGTCGTCCGCGCGCTCATGATCCTGCGCGCCAACGTCCTGATCCGTCCGACGAGCGGCGTCCGCGCCGGGCTGGTCGACGCCCTCGTGGCGCTCATCAATGCCGGCATCGTCCCCTTCGTGCCGGAGCAGGGAAGCGTCGGCGCGAGCGGCGACCTCGCGCCGCTGAGCCACGTGGCGATGGCGCTCATCGGCGAGGGCGCGGTGCTCACCGCGGCCGGTACCGCGGCGCCTGCCGCCGAGGCGCTCGCGGCGGCCGGCCTCGCCCCCTACCGCTTCGGTCCCAAGGAAGGGATCTCGTTCATCAACGGGACCCAGGCCCAGACGGCGCTCCTCGCACTCCTGGTGCACGACGCCCGGGTGCTCTGGCGGACCGCCGTGGCCGCGGCCGCGGCGAGCCTCGAAGCGCTCCGCGGCACGCCGGTCCCCCTCGATCCGAGAATCCACGAGGCCCGGCCCCATCCCGGACAGATCGAGACGGCGGCACTCATGCGGTTGCTCCTCGCGGACAGCGAGATCCGGGAGTCGCACCGCGAGAACGACGAGCGGGTGCAGGACGCCTACAGTCTGCGGTGCACGCCGCAGGTGCTCGGTGCCGTGGCGGACGCGATCCGCTTCGCGGCCGATACGGTGGCGGTCGAGCTCAATGCCTCCACCGATAATCCGCTGGTCTTTCCCAATGGGGACGTGCTTTCGGGCGGGAATTTTCACGGACAGCCGGTGGCGCAGGCGCTGGACGTGCTCGCGCTCACCCTCACGACCCTGCAGGCCCTTTCCGAGCGACGCGTGGAGCGGCTCGTGAATCCCGATCTCTCCCAGGGCCTTCCCGCGTTCCTCACCGCCGACCCCGGGCTCTCGTCGGGGTACATGATGGTGCAGATCACCGCGGCGTCCCTCGTGGCCGAGTCACGCACGCTCGCCATGCCGGCCAGCATCGGCTCCATACCCACCGACGCCAATCAGGAGGATTTCGTCCCTATGGGGATGGCGGCGGCGTTCAAGGCCGGGCGGATCCTCGCCAACGCGCAGCGGGTGGTGGGGGCGGAGCTCCTCTGTGCCGCCCAGGGGATCGAGCTCCTGGCGCCGCTCCGGCCGGGGCGGGGGGTGGCGGAGCTGCACCGGCGGATCCGCACCCTCGAGCCTCCCGTCCCTCCCCTCGGTCCCGACCGCCCTCCAGCCGGGGATCTGGAGCGCCTGGCGCTGGCGGTGGCCCGGGGTGAGCTCGATCCGGCGCCGGGGGCCGGCTGACGCTCGCTTGCCCCCCCTTGTCGCGCCCTCTATCTTTGCCTAACCCCATGTCGCGCCGTCTTTTTCCTCCCCTTCTCCGCCGGGCCGAATGAATCTCGAAAAGCTCAAGGATACGGCGCGGAAGCACGAGCAGAAGGAGGACTGGCGGAAGGCGATCGACGTCTACCAGAAGGCTATCCAGCACTTCGAGGCGGGGCGGGAGTCCGAGCTCGACCTCGCACTCTACAACCGGGTCGGCGACCTCTACCTCAAGCTCAACGATCCCGGCAACGCGGTGCAGTCGTACGAGCGGGCGGCGGAGCTCTACGGCGAGCAGGGGTTCCTCAACAACGCCATCGCCCTCTGCGGCAAGATTCTCCG
>DASTYH010000033.1:0-10984 GCA_035765075.1 Gemmatimonadales bacterium | reverse complement strand
CTCGGAGTTCTTCGCGTTCTTCTCGGTGTTCGAGAAGTTCGCGGGCATCCTGGGCCCCCTGGTGTTCGCCCTGATGATCCGCGCCACCGGCTCCAGCCGCGGCGCCATCCTGTCGCTCATCGCGTTCTTCCTGGTCGGCGGGGCCCTGCTGGTGGTCCAGTTCGTCGGCATCCCCTTCTCCTTCCTCTTCGGCTACATCGCCACGAAGATCGGCGCCAAGCGCGCGATCTTCATCGGCCTCCTCGCGTACACCGCCATCAGCATTCTCGGCTACTTCATGACGACGGCGACACACTTCTTCGTGCTCGCGGGGCTGGTCGGCATGGTCCAGGGGGGGACGCAGGCGCTGAGCCGCTCGCTCTTCGCGAGCATGGTGCCGAAGCACAAGTCGGGAGAATTCTTCGGCTTCTTCAGCGTGTTCGAGAAGTTCGCCGGCATCGTGGGGCCGCTCTTCTTCTACGTCGCCATCGAGATCACCGGCTCCAGCCGCTCGGCGATCCTCTCGATCATCGCGTTCTTCGCGGTCGGGGCGCTGCTGCTCGCCCGCGTCGATCCCGCGGAAGGAGCGCGGGCCGCGCGGGCGGCGGAGGCCGACCTGCGCGCCGCGACGGCATGAGCCTGGCGCTCGAGCTCATTCGCCGGCTCGTTGCCGTCGAGTCGCCGAGCGGCGCCGAGGGCCCCGCCACCACGCTGCTGGCAGAGTATCTCACCGGGCGCGGGTACCAGGTGGAGCTGCAACAGGTCTCGCCCGGCCGGCACAACCTCTATGCGTTCCGGGACCAGCCCGAGCTCGTCTTCTCGACCCATCTCGATACCGTGCCACCGTGGGTGCCGCTCCGGGAGGACGACGAGTACATCCACGGGCGAGGGAGCTGCGACGCGAAGGGACTGGCCGCGGCGATGGTCGAGGCGGCGGAGCACCTCGCGGCGGAAGGCGAACGCCGGGTGGGTCTCCTCTTCCTGGTGGGCGAGGAGAACGGCTCGGACGGCGCGCGGGCCGCGGCGGAAATCACGCCGAAGGGCCGCTTCCTCATCAACGGCGAGCCCACCGGGAACCGGCTGAGCGTGGGCCAGAAGGGCGCGCTGCACGTCCATCTCTCGGTTGCCGGCCGCGCGGCGCACTCGGCCTATCCCGAGGAGGGCGATTCGGCGATCCTGCCCCTCCTCGACGCGCTGGAGCGGCTCCGCTCGATGCCGCTCCCCGAGGACCCGCTCCTCGGTCCGTCCACGCTCAACATCGGCATCGTCGAGGGAGGCGTCGCCGCGAACGTCATCCCCCCTGCGGCGTCCGCGCTGATGCTCATCCGCACGGTCGGCCCGACGGACGGGCTCCGCGCGGCGATCCGGGAGCGCGCCGGGCCGCGGGTGGAGGTCCGGTTCGTGGCGGAGCTTCCGCCGGTGAAGGGGAGCGCACCGCCGGGGTGGGAGACGACGGTCGTGAGCTTTGCGAGCGACCTTCCCTTCCTCGCACCGTGGGGACGCTGTTTTCAGATGGGGCCCGGGTCGATCCGCCTCGCGCATACCGCGGACGAGCGGATCGCCAAGCGCGAGCTGCGCGAAGGGGTGGAGCGCTACGTGCGACTGGCCCGTGACCTGCTTGCCCTGGAGGTATCGTGATCCCGATCGACGTGCGCGCGCTCCGCGCCGCGCTCGAGCATTTCGGCGGCTACATCCCGGCGGAACAGCGCCGCGATGCGCGAACCACGGTGGCACGGCTCCTCCGCGCGCTCGAGAGCGGACAGGTGCGCGCCGCCGAGCCGCAGCCGGACGGGCACTGGGAGGTCCAGCGCTGGGTGAAGGAGGGGATCCTCCTCGCCTTCCGCCTGGGTCGGCCGGTGGCGATCGAATCGGGCGCCTTCTCGTTCGTCGACAAGGACACGCTGCCGGTCCGCCACTTCCGCGACGACGACGATGTGCGCATCGTCCCCGGCGGGACCGCGGTCCGCAGCGGCGCCTTTCTCGGCGCCGGCGTCGTCTGCATGCCCCCGGCCTACGTCAACGTGGGCGCGTGGGTCGGCGACGACACCATGATCGACTCGCACGCGCTCGTCGGGAGCTGCGCCCAGGTGGGCAGGCGCGTCCACCTCTCCGCCGGCGCCCGGCTGGGCGGGGTCCTCGAGCCGGTCTCCGCGCTCCCCGTGATCGTGGAGGACGACGTGCTCATCGGCGGCAACTGCGGCGTCTTCGAGGGCACGATCGTCCGGGCTCGCGCCGTCCTCGCGCCGGGAACGATCCTGAGCGCCGGCACTCCGGTGTACGACCTCGTGCGCGACCGGGTCTATCGCCGCGAGGGCGACCGGCCGCTCGAAATTCCCTCAGGCGCCGTGGTCGTTCCCGGAACCCGCCCGATCGCCGATCCGCCGGCCACGGCGCGCGGAGTCGCGATCTACGCGCCCGTGATCGTCAAGTACCGCGACGAGCGTACGGATACCGCGGCACGGCTCGAAGACCTGCTTCGCTGACGAGCGTCCATGCCCGCGCACACGCATTATCTCTGGTTCGAGACCCGGAAACGCCAGGAGATCATCGACATCACAGACGAGGTCGAGCGCCAGCTCGCGCGGAGCGGCATCCGCGAGGGGTACGCCCTCGTCAGCGCCATGCACATCAGCGCGTCGGTCTTCGTCAACGATCACGAGTCGGGTCTCTGGAAGGACATCCTGGCGTGGCTGGAGGGGACGATCGCTCCCTGGGATCCGGCGCGCTACCGGCACAACGAGACCGGGGAGGACAACGCCGCCGCCCACCTCTGGAGCCTCACGCTTGGCCACGAGGTGATCGTCCCCGTGACCGAGGGGAAGCTCGATCTGGGCCCCTGGCAGCGGGTCTTCTACGGGGAATGGGACGGACAGCGGAGGAAGCGGGTGGTGGTGAAGATCTTGGGGGAGTCATGAGGAGGTCGGACGGTCGGAAAGTCGGAAAGTCGGAACAATCAGGGCTGTCCTCGCGCGCCGGGCCCTCTCCTCCCCACCATTCCGTCCTTCCGTCCTTCCGTCCTTCCGACCGTCCGACCGTCCGACCTCCTACGCCACCGACTTCCCCTCCCGCGCCTTCGTCCGCAGTTCCGGGCGCTGCACCGACCGCGGTGCCGGCTCCGGGCGGCCCGAGGGGGGGCCGACGACGCGGTTGCGGCCGGCCTGCTTGGCCTGGAAGAGGCGGTCGTCGGCGCAGTCGAGAAGCTCGTCGGCGGTGACGCCGTCGTCCGGGAAGACGGCGACGCCGGCGCTCATCGTGAGGAGCGCCGTGGTCTGCTGCTTCGGGAGTCGGATCGGGAGCTGGGCCACCGCTTCCCGGATCGCCTCCATCTTGTCCATCGCCTGGCTCGCCGTGGTGACGGGAAGGACCAGCACGAACTCCTCGCCGCCGTAGCGGGCGACGAGGTCGCTGCGGCGGAGTGAGTGCCGCACCAGGTTGGTGAGCGCGCGGAGACCGGCGTCGCCGGCGGCGTGCCCGTAGTTGTCGTTGAATCGCTTGAAGTGGTCCACGTCCACCATCACGAGTGCGAGCGGCTCCGACTGGCGACGGGCGCGGCTCATCTCCGCGCTCAGGCGCTCGTCGAAGTAGCCGCGGTTGTAGACCCCGGTCATCCGGTCGATGCTCGACAGCCGGCGGAGCGCCTTCCCCCGCGTCACCACCGTGGCCGCGAGGACCGCCGCGATTGCGAGCAGGACCAGCCGGGCCGCCTGGCCGGCCCAGTCGAAGAGGCCGTACTCGTTGGGCCGATAGACGGCGCCGTAGACGTCCCAGTGGTGGTCGGCATAGATCGCCACGGCGAGATACTGCAGAATGGCAAGCGCGCCGGCGAGGGCGCAGAGCCGGACGTCGTAGCGGAGGCAGGTGGCGGCGATCGCGATGAAGTAGCAGTCGAAGACGAGCCGGCTGTTCACCGCCGCATTCGGCTGGCCGACGGCCAGAAAGGTGACGAGGGCGGCGGTGACGAGCGTGACGTCGAGAACGGTGCTCCCGACCCCGATCCACCGCTCGATGATGCCGCGCCGGACGAGGTGGAGCACCGCGAGCGCGATGCCGGCCGCGCACGCGAGCACGCCAAGCCCGACCATGTGCTTGTCCCCCCACGGCTGGACCACCGCTCCGGACAGCGGGATCACCAGCAGCGCGAGGGACAGCATGAGGCGGATGCGCGCAACGATCAGCTCACCGGCCTGACCCGCGTGCGAGAGCACGGGGTCGTCGCTGGTGAGGAAATTGCGCCACCACGAGAAGGGTGGGGTGCTGCGAACGGACGGCAGTTGGGGCGTAGTCCCTCGCTGGAGGGGGTGTCCGGACGAGTTACGCAGATCGCGCGAATAACCAGCAATCCACGGGCCACCCCAAACCGCCAAATTCCTTTACTGCAAAGGAATGCGACGCTACATGAGCCGGTACCGGGGTCCGCTCCCCCCCTCCCGGGGGGTCCACCGGGGGCCAAGGACGTCCGTCGCCTTGCAGTCGATGCAGTTGGCCGGGTTCACCCGGAGCTCGTCCCCCTCGAGCTCGTAGACGCCGGCCGGACAGAGATGGCTGTAGAACTCCGCCACCTCGCGTGACACATCGGGACCGACCAGCAGATGGCTCGGAATGGTGTCGCGCGTTGCATTACCGGACTTGAACACGGCATCCAGCTTTCCCACCGTGAGCGCGCCGTCCGCCACGAACGGTGTTTCCGGTCCGACCTCGCGCGGCGCCTCCGCGTCCTGGTGCATCGCGATCCGCCCCCCGGGGAATTTCCCTCCGGTCAGCGTCATCAATCCCGCCTTGGCGCCGCCGATCCAGAGGCCATCCTTGAAGGCGAGCCGCATGTTCCGCGTGCGATGCAGGTCGCGAACGATGTAGCTCCCGTCCACCAGTGTGTCGTAGCCGGACAGCGACTGGCGCGAGGTGTCGTCCCGGCGAAGCGCGTCGTACGCCGTCCGTGCCGCGAAGATCCCCGACTGGATCGCGTAGTGAATACCCTTGAGGGAGGGCACGTCCACGAACCCGGCCGCGTCGCCGACGAGGAGCATGCCGTCGCCATGCCGCCGCTCGGGGAGCGCGTAGAACCCCCCTTCCGGAATCGTCTTGGCCCCCCACTCCAGTAGCTCGCCCCCTTCGAGATGGCGCCGGAAGAGCGGGTGCAGCTTCATGCGCTGGAGCAGCTCGTGGACGTCGAGCGCCGCCTGGCGATAGTCGAGTCCGACCACGAGGCCCAGAGCCACCTGCTCCGGCCCCTGCGGGTACATGAAGCTTCCCCCGAAGGCATCGGAGGGGAGCGGCCAGCCGAGGGTGTGCACCACGCGGTCGAGCGGGCGGCGGACCTTCCACACTTCCTTGACGCCGAGCGCAAAGAGCTGCGGATTGCTCGAGCCGATGCCTTCCCATTCGCGCCAGGCCTGGCCGAGCAGGCTGCGCGTACCGTCCGCCACCACCGTGATGCGGCCGGTGACGTCCGTGGGTGGCGTATAGTCGCTCCCCGGCTCCCCGGACCGGGAAAGGCCGGACGGGGTCGTGCGGACGCCCCGGACCCGTCGTTCCTCGACCAGGAGTGCCTCCACCGGGAACCCGGTGAAGACGTTCACGCCGAGGCCTTCGGCGCGCTCTCCCATCCAGCGGACGAGCTCGCAGATCGACGCGGTGTAGAAGTCGTGGTTCTTCATCGAGGGGGGCGTCGGAATGCGCTGGGCGTGTCCCTCGGTGAGGAAATACACCGACTCCGCCTCGACCTTCTGCCGGAAAGGGAACTCGCTGTCCGCCATCCCGGGAAAGAGCTCACGGAGCGAGCGCGGATTGATCACGGCGCCGGAGAGGTTGTGCTCCCCGAGACTCCCGGCCTTGTCGAGCACCGCGATGTTGAGCTCGGGCGCCTCGGTGCCCGACCCCTGGTCCCGCCGTGCGAGCTGGGCGAGCTCGATGGCGCAGGCAAGCCCCGCCGGGCCCGCCCCCACGATCACGACGTCCATTTCGAGCGACTCCTCGCCCGGAGGGTCGCCGAGGATAATGCGGTCGAGGGGGAGTGCGCGCTGATGCCGGATCGGAAGAATCGTCATGTCGGTCGCTGGTCGCTGGTCACTGGCCGTCTACCTCCATCGCCACGTCGCCCGCCTTCACGCTGTGCGTGAGCGCGCCGATCGAGATATAATCGGCCCCGGCGTCGGCGTACGCCCGGGCATTCTCGAGGGTGATGCCGCCGGTGGCCTCGATCTCGATGCCCGGCGCGAGCGCCCGGGCGCGCGCGGCCCACTCGGCCACCGTCGCCGGGCCCTGATTGTCGATCAGCAGGCGCGTCGCATGTGCGCGGCATGCCTCGTCCACCTGCGCGGGGGTCTCCACCTCGACCTGGAGCGCCTCGACCCCTCGCCGCCGGGCATCGTCGAGCGCCTGGGCGAGGGTGCGGCCGCTCCGGATCAGCGCCTGCCAGTGGTTGTCCTTCACCATGACGGTGCCCGCGAGGTCGGTGCGGTGAAGATGGCCGCCACCCGCGAGTACCGCGGACACATCGAGCGCCCGGAGGCCCGGTGCGGTCTTCCGCGTGTGCAGCACGCGGCAGCTCGTCCCGCGCAGCGCATCCACGAAGGCGCGCGTGGCGGTGGCGATTCCGGCGGCCCGCTGCAGGAGGTTGAGCATCGGCCGCTCCGCGCGGAGCAGGAGTGCCAGGTCGCCGTGCATCGTCCCGATCACCGTACCCGGAAGGACCTCGTCACCTTCCCGGACGATCCACGTCGGCGCCGGGGTGCCGCACGCCGCCGCCACGGCATCCGCATACGCCGTCCCGGCCACGACGCCACCCGAGCGGAACTCGAAGCGTGCCTCCGCCGACGTTCCCGGCAGCACGGTCACGAGCGAGGTGATGTCGCGCGCACCGTCCTCGGCAAGCGCCTCCCGGGCAATGCGCATGGCGTGCGCTGCCGGGGCCCTGTCAGTCACCCGGCTTCCCCCCGGCGCCGAGGGCCACCATCCGGTCCACCGCCGCACGGGCACGCTCGGCAATGTCGGGCGGCACGGTGATGTGATACCGATCGAGCTCCAGCGACTCCTTCACCCGGGGGAGGGTGATCGTCTTCATGTAGGCGCACACCGCCGCGCGGTCGGCGGGGAGGAAGCGCTTCTCCGGCGCCAGCTGCTCCATGCGATGCATGATGCCGGTCTCCGTCGCCACGATGAACTCGGTGGCGGGGCGCTCCGCCACGAGCTGGATCATCCGCTCGGTGGAGGCGATGTGCAGACCCTCGGGGTCGATGTCGCCGACGCCCATGGCATAGATCAGCTGTCCCGCGCAGCCGCACTCCGGGTGCACCAGTACTTCCGCCGCCGGGTGCGCGCGGCGCTGGGCCTCGAGCCGCTCCGGATTGATGCCGCGATGCACGTGGCACTCGCCCATCCAGACCTCGATCTTCCGCTCGGGGCGCATCCGGCGCACGTGGCTGCCGAGGAAGAAATCGGGAAGAAAGAGGATCCCGCGATCGGCGGGGATGGCGTCGATCACATCCAGGACGTTGCCGCTGGTGCAGCAGTAGTCGAGCTCCGCCTTCACTTCCGCGGTCGTGTTCACGTAGCCCACGGCCACGTGCCCGGGAAACTCGGCACGCCAGCGGCGCACGTCCTCCGCGGTCACCGTCGCCGCGAGCGAGCAGCCCGCCTCGAGGTCGGGCAGCAGCACCCGCTTCGAGGGCGAGAGGATCGCGGCGGTCTCGGCCATGAAGTGCACGCCGCAGAAGACGATGACCTCGGCGTCCGTCTTCGCCGCCTGGCGCGAGAGGCCGAGCGAGTCGCCGACGAAGTCCGCCACGTCCTGGACCTCGGCGCGCTGGTAGTTGTGCGCGATGATCACCGCGCCGCGTCGAGCGGCCAGCGCCCGGATCTCGCCCTGCAGGCGACGGATCTCGTCGGGTGTCAACGTGGTCGGCTGGATGACTGGGAGGTGGATGTCCATCAGGCGCTCTCGGTCGTCGGAAGCGGCTCGGGAAAGTCGGTCCGGGCGTGCCCGCCGCGGGTCTCGCGCCGCTCGAGCGCCGCGCGGGTGATCAGCCGGGCCACGAGCAGCTGGTTGGCGGTGCGCCACGCCTGACGCGGGGTGGCCGACTTGAGCCGGAGGAGCTCGCGCTCGGCGTGGCGCAGCGATTCCTCGCTCCGCAGCACACCCACCGAGGCCGACATCTCCCGGCGCATCGCGGCGCGGATCGGTGCGGCGTCGCGGTCGGGGACGGGATCGTCGGCCGGAAGGGGGTTCCGCTCGGGAATGACCGGCGGGGTCGCCGGCTCGGTCACGATCTCGCGGTCGACACGGTCGGCGAAGACGAGCCCCTCGAGGAGCGAGTTCGAGGCGAGGCGATTGGCGCCGTGCACCCCGGTCGAGGCGACCTCACCCGCGGCCCAGAGTCCCGTGCGCGTCGTGCGGCCGTCGAGGTCCGTGCTGATGCCCCCCATGGCATAGTGCATCGCCGGGGCGACGGGAAGGAGATCGCGCGCGGGGTCGAGCCCGTAGCGCGCCAGCATCGCGGTGATTCCGGGAAACGATTCGGCGAATCCCTCCACGTCCCGCGCATCCAGCCATGCCCCGCCCTTCGCCGCGGCCACCGCCCGCGCCACGACATCCCTGGGGGCGAGCTCGCCGCGCGGATCATGATCGAGCGTGAAGCGATGCCCCGCCGCGTCCACCAGCAGGGCACCCGCCCCCCGCACCGCTTCCGAGATGAGCGGGGCCGGGTTCACGCCGGGAAGTCGCAGCGCCGTCGGATGGAACTGCAGGAACTCGAGGTCGCGCAGCTCGGCGCCGGCATGATAGGCGAGCGCCCATCCGTCCCCGGTCGCCACCAGCGGATTCGTCGTGGTCTCGAAGAGCTGCCCCACGCCCCCGGTCGCCAGGACCACCGCCGGCCCCCACCGCTCTTCCATTCGATGGTCGTCCCGCACGATCCGCACGCCCGCGATCCGCCCCTCCGCCTCGAGGAGCTCGCGGACCTCGGCGTATTCGATGATCTCGATGGCGGGGTCGCGCCGGACGATCTCGACGAGCGTGCTGACCAGCACGGCGCCGGTCCGGTCGCCCCCGGCGTGAATGATCCGCGGCCGGGTGTGTGCCGCCTCGAGGCCGAAGCGGAGTCGCCCGTCCGGGCCCACGTCGAATCGCGCCCCCAGCGCCAGCAGCTCGCGGATCCGGTCGGGGCCCTCGGTGGTCAGTACCTCGACCGCTGCGGGGTCCGAGAGGCCGCGCCCCGCGGCGAGCGTATCGGCGGCGTGTGCCGCGGGGCTGTCCCCCGGGGCGAGCGCCACGGCGATCCCCCCCTGGGCCCACGCGCTCGCGCTGTCCGCGAGGGCGCACTTGGTGAGCACGGTGGCGCCGCGGCCCTCCACCGAGAGCCGCCACGCCGTCCAGAGGCCGGCAATTCCGGCGCCGATGATGAGCGGCGTGCGGTGCGAAGTCATGGGGGGAATATAGGGGGGACGGTGGATCGGCCGACGGTCCCCCGCGTATTATCCCACCGACCGGATTCGGGCATAACCCGCCGACCACCAGCAACCACCTGCGAGCGCCCCCAATGGATTGGCTCACCGACCCCAACGCCTGGATCGGGCTCCTGACGCTCACGGTGCTCGAGATCGTCCTCGGCATCGACAACATCATCTTCATCTCGATCCTCGCGGGCCGCCTCCCCCCGGGGGAGCGGGATCGCGCACGGAAGCTTGGCCTGGCGGGCGCATTCGTCTCCCGGCTCGCGCTGCTGTTCAGCATCTCCCTCATCGTGCGGCTCACCGAACCGCTCTTCACGGTGTTCGAGCTCGACATCAGCGGGCGGGACCTCGTGCTCATCCTGGGCGGGCTCTTCCTCATCGGAAAGGCCACCCACGAGATTCACGAGAAGCTGGAGGGTGAATCGAAGGCCAGCGAGGTCAAGGGCGCCGCGCGCTCCCTGATGTCGGTGGTGCTGCAGATCATGGTGATCGACATCGTCTTCTCGCTCGATTCCGTGATCACGGCGGTGGGGATGGTGGACGAGATCTGGATCATGGTCGCGGCCAACGTCATCGCGCTCGGGTTCATGCTGGTGGCAGCGGGTTCCATCGCCGGGTTCGTCGACCGGCACCCGACGGTCAAGATGCTCGCGCTCGCCTTCCTCGTGCTCATCGGCACGAATCTCGTCGCCGAGGGCCTCGGCCAGCACATCCCGAAGGGCTACACCTATTTCGCCATGGCATTCTCGGTAGCCGTCGAGATGCTGAACCTGAGACTGAAGAAGGTCGCCGAGCCGCCGGTGCGGCTGCACGACGCCCCGGAGGCGTAGCGCAGGCCGCCTAGCCGTTCGTTCCGATCCGCACCCGCACGCCCCACGGGTCGGTGGCCACCACCTCGGCTCCGTCCTGCGCCGCGGGCGCGCCGAGAGCGGTGAGGCGATCGAGAACGGCGGTGGTGTCCGCCTCCGTGGGTACCACGATCTCCCATTCGAGGAGTCGTGCATCGGCGTCGGCAGCAGGGCGGGCGCGCGACGCCCAGGTGTTGGTGCCGAGGTGGTGGTGATAACCTCCCGCGGCGAGGAAGAGGGCGCCCGGATAACTCCGCACCGTGACCGCGAAACCGAGGCCGGTGCCGTAGAAGCGCTCCGCGGCGGGGAGATCTCCGACGTGGAGATGCACGTGGCCGATGGCGGTTCCTGCCGGCATGCCGGTCCAGGGGCCAGCGCCGGCCGCCGCCAGGAGGTCATCCACGTCGAGTGGATTCGTCGCCATTGCGAGCTCCGCGCCCTGCCGGCGCCAGGTGCTGCGCGGACGGTCGGCGTAGACCTCGATGCCGAGCCCGTCGGGATCGGAGAGGTAGATCGCCTCGCTCACGAGGTGATCCGCCATCCCCGCGCCGACCCCGAGCTCGCCCAGATGCCGGATGAAGGCGCCGAGGGAGGCACGGTCGGGGAGCAGGATGGCGAAGTGATAGAGCCCGAGAAGACCGTGCCGCGGAACCGGCGCCGCGCCCTTCTTCTCGACGAGCTCCACCACCGTGGTCGAATCGCCGTGCCCA
>DASTYH010000032.1:0-2027 GCA_035765075.1 Gemmatimonadales bacterium | reverse complement strand
CCCCCGAGGCGAAGACCCGCCGGAAATCGTCAGCGATCAGCGCGCGCACCTGCTGCGCCTTCCGGTAGTACGCATCGTAGTATCCCGCGCTCAGCACGTAGGTGCCCACGAGGATCCGGCGCCGCACCTCCGCGCCGAACCCCTCGCCGCGCGTGGCCCGGTAGAGGCCACGCACGTCATCGCCATCGCCCGCGCGGCGGCCGTACCGCACCCCATCGAAGCGGGCGAGGTTCGAGGAGGCCTCCGCGGGGGCCACGATGTAATAGGTCGGTACGGCGTACCGGGTATGCGGCAGCGATACCTCGACGATCTCGGCGCCGAGGTCGCGGAGCGCGGCAATGCCGCGGTCGACGCCGGCGCGCACTCCGGGATCGAGGTCTTCCGGGAAATACTCCCTGGGGAGGCCGACGCGCACGCCTCCGAGGTCGTCCCACGCATCGGGCCGGCCCATGGGCGGCGCCTCGACCGTGGTGGAATCGTTCGGGTCGTGCCCGCTGATGACGTGGAGGACGCGCGCCGCGTCGTCGACAGTGGCGCCGAACACGGAGACCGCGTCGAGCGAGGAGCCGAACGCCACCAGGCCATAGCGGCTCACGCGGCCGTAGCTGGGCTTGACCCCCACGATGCCGCAGAAGGCCGCCGGTTGCCGGACGGAGCCGCCGGTTTCCGAGCCGAGTGCCGCGCGCACCGCCCCCGCCGCGACGAGCGCCGCAGACCCCCCGGAGGAGCCTCCGGGCACCCGGTCGGGATCGAGCGGGTGCTTCACCCGGCCGAACGCGGAGTGCTCGGTGGACGATCCCATGGCGAACTCATCGAGATTCGACTTGCACGCGATCATCGCACCGGCGGCGCGCAGGCGCTCCACCACGGTGGCGTTGAACGGGGATACGTATCCCTCGAGCATGCGCGAGCCGCACGTGGTCGGCTGCTCGGTGGTGACGATGTTGTCCTTGACCGCGAGCGCGTAGCCGTAGAGCGGGAGTCGCGTGCCGCCCGATCGCTGGGCGGCATCCACGCGGGCCGCCTCCCGGTCGAGCAGCTCCCGCGACCAGCTGAGCGTCGCATTGAGGCCGACGGAATCGCAGTGCTCGAGTGCCGTGGCGGTGGCGGCCGCGGTGTCGCGTGCGGCCGTCATTCGTCCGCCATCGTGCCGCGCACCGGCACCAGGAAGAGGCCCCCCTCGAAATCGGGCGCCAGCACCTCCAGCGCCTGGCGCGGGAGCCCGGGGCGAATGGCATCGCCGCGGAGCGGCGCCTCGGCCGCGCCCGCGAGGTAGGGGGCGGCCGTTTCCTCCGCCGGCACCTCGCCGAGCTGCTCGACATAGGCCACGATGCTGCCCAGCTGGCGCACGAGGAGCGGCAGCTCCTCCTCGGTCACCGCGATTTCCGCAAGACGCGCGGCGCGCGTCACGTCGTCCGGCCGGATGCTCATGCTCCCTCCCAGTCCCGCTCCAGGCCCGCGTAGGCCACGAGGAGCTGTTTCACCCCGATCGTGTCGTCGTCGAACGCGACCGATACCTTGAGGTCGCGCCCCGCGCCGGTGAGTCCCTGAATCGTGCCGCTCCCGAAGCGCCGATGCCGCACCCGCTCGCCCTTCACGTACCGGGGGGCATCCTGCGATGCCTCCTCCGGCGCCGGCAGAGCGGCCGGCACTCCCGCGCCGGCGCGCGAAGCGAGCCCGCCGGGGCGGCGGGACCCGTCCGTCGCTCCGCCCCGGCGCCATCCTGCGCCCGCTGCCTGGCGTCCGGCGGCGCCGCCCCAGTCGGGCGCCCAGAGGCTCGTGGTCCGCTTCTCGTCCACGATGGCCGGAGGCAGCGCGCGAAGAAACCGCGAGGGGGCTCCCGGCCGCAGCTCCCCGCCCCGCCGGCGCGCGCGCGCCCAGGTGATGTAGAGCTTGTCCTTGGCGCGGGTCAACCCGACGTAGCAGAGTCGGCGCTCCTCCTCGATGCCCTCCGGCTGGTCTGCCGCGCGTGCCAGCGGGAAGAGGCCGTCTTCGAGCCCGGCGAGCACCACGACCGGCCACTCGAG
>DASTYH010000031.1:0-4530 GCA_035765075.1 Gemmatimonadales bacterium | reverse complement strand
GTCCTCCTCTTTGCGCGATATGCGGAATTGCTCGGAACCGAGCGGACCGACGTGCCCTCCCACCCCGGCATGACGGTGGGGGACGTCGTCAGCGCGCTCCGCGCACGTCCGGGGGGAAGCGGGCTTCCGGCGCGGCCGCTCTGCGCCGTGAATCTGGAGCAGGCACCGCTCGGCCATCCGCTCGCGCCGGGGGACGAAGTCGCGCTCCTGCCGCCGCTTGCGGGAGGTTGAGGTGACGCACCTGTCCCGCCAGCCGCTTTCGGTGGAGGCACTGCTCGCGGCGGTGCGCGATCCCTCGCGCGGCGCAGTGGCGATCTTCGTGGGCGACGTGCGCAACCACCATGGCGGGCGGGAGGTCCTCCGCCTCGAGTATTCCGCATACGAGCCGATGGCCGAAAAGGAATGCCATGCCATCATTGAGGATGCGGAGCGCCGCTGGCCCGTGTCGCTGGCGCTTGCCCATCGCCTTGGCGCGCTCGAAGTGGGGGAGGCGGCGGTCGTCGTAGCCGCGAGCGCGAGCCATCGCGGCGAGGCGTTCGAGGCCTGTCGCTGGGTGATCGATGAGGTGAAGCGGCGCGTTCCGATCTGGAAACGTGAGTACTACGCCGACGGTACGGTCGCCTGGGTGGACCCGACGGCGTCCTCCGGGGTCGTGGCCGCAGGCCAGGGAATGGCGCCGTGAGCGCCCGGTCGCCCGCGGACCGGTTCGGCCGCCCGCTCGGGAGCCTCCGGCTCTCCGTCACCGATCGCTGCAACCTCCGCTGCCGCTACTGCATGCCGGAGACGGACTACGTCTGGCTCCCGCGGGAATCGATCCTCACTTTCGAGGAACTGACGCGCCTCACGGCGGTCTTCGCCTCGCTCGGTGCGGGCCGGATCCGCCTCACCGGCGGGGAGCCGCTCGTGCGCGCCGATCTCCCCGCGCTCGTCTCGCGCATCCGCGCGGTGGCCGGCGTGACGGATATCGCGCTCACGACGAACGGCCTCCTCCTGGCCACTCACGCCGACGCGCTCTTCGCCGCCGGCCTCTCCCGCGTCACCGTGAGCCTCGATACGCTCGATGCCGAGCGCTTCCGTGCGCTCACGCGGAGCGAGCGGCATGCCGATGTGCTCGCGGGAATCGACGCCGCCCGCCGGGCGGGCTACCCGGGAACCAAGCTCAATGCGGTGATCATGCGGGGCGTGAACGACGACGAGCTCGTCCCCCTCATCGAGTTCGGCCGCGCGCGCAACGCGGAAGTCCGCTTCATCGAGTACATGGATGTCGGCGGGGCCACGCGGTGGTCGGCGGACACGGTCGTCTCGCGTGCCGAGATGCTCGACCGGATCGGCCGCGCCCTCGGGCCCGTGACGCCGATTCCCATCCCCGGATCCCGCGCGCCCGCCGAGCGCTTCGCGCTCGCCGACGGAACGACGTTCGGGATCATCGCCTCCACGACCGCCCCGTTCTGTCGCGCGTGCGACCGGAGCCGGATCACCGCCGACGGGACGTGGTTCCTCTGCCTGTATGCGCCCGACGGCGTGGATCTCCGCGCGCCGCTGCGCGAGGGGGCCACCGACGAGGAGCTTGCCGCACTGATCCGGAATCGCTGGACGCTGCGGGACGACCGCGGGGCCGAACTGCGCGCGGCGCTCCCCGACCGGGGTGCGCTCTACGCGCTCGAGGGCCTCCGCGCCGATCCGCGGCGCGAGATGCACACGCGGGGCGGCTGAATGGCGCTTCATGTCGCCCTCATCCAGCCGCAGATCCCCCCGAACACCGGGAACATCGCCCGGCTCTGCGCGGCCACCGACACACCGCTCCACCTCATCGAGCCGCTCGGCTTCTCCCTCGACGACCGGCACCTGAAGCGGGCGGGGCTCGACTACTGGGACAAGGTCGATCTCTGGGTCCATCCCGACTGGTTCGCCTTCCGCGACGCCATTTCCCGCGACCGCTGCCTCTATTTCTCGGCCAACGCCACCCGCGACTACCGGGAGGCGCCCTTCCGGCCGAACAGCGTGCTGGTCTTCGGCAGCGAGACCGAGGGAATGCCGGCCCGGATCCTGGAGAAGCATCCGGAGCAGTGCTTCCGAATCCCGATGGAAGGGGACGTGCGGAGCCTGAATCTCGCCAATGCGGTGAGCATCGTGTTGTACGAGGCGCGGGACCGCGTATAGTTTTCGGCGCCTTCGCCACCCGGGCGAGGCGCCATTCCATATCCCACCCGAGGACGAGCCGGACGCAATGCTGAACAAGGTCGCAGTGGTCGGAGCGGGCAACGTCGGTGCCACCGCCGCGCAGCGGCTTGCCGAGAAGCACCTCGCGCGCGAAGTGGTCATGATCGACGTCGTGGAGGGGGTCCCGCAGGGGAAGGCCCTCGACCAGTGGCAGTCGGGCCCGATCGAGGGGTTCGATGCCCGCGTCCGCGGCTCGCAGGGCTATGACGAGGCGAAGGACGCCGAGGTCTTCGTCGTGACCGCCGGGATCGCCCGGAAGCCGGGCATGAGCCGGGACGACCTGGTGCGGACGAACGCCGGGATCGTCCGGTCGGTGGCCGAGAACATCGCCCGGGTGGCGCCGCGCTCGATCATCATCGTGGTATCGAACCCGCTCGACGTCATGTGTTATGTGGCGATGAAGGCCTCCGGGTTCCCGCGGGAGCGGGTGATCGGCATGGCCGGCGTGCTCGACACGGCGCGCTACCGCATGTTCCTCGCGGAAGCGATGGACGTGTCGGTGGAGGACATCCAGGCCATGGTCCTCGGGGGCCACGGCGACACGATGGTCCCGCTCATTTCCTACACCACGGTGTCGGGGATTCCCGTCACCCAGCTCCTCTCCGAGGAGAAGCTCGCGCCGATCGTGGACCGGACCCGGAATGGCGGGGCGGAGATCGTCGCCTTCCTCAAGACCGGCTCGGCGTACTACGCGCCGAGCGCTGCCGCGGTCCAGATGGTCGAGGCGATCGCGCTCGACAAGAAGCGCATCCTCCCGTGCTCGGCGTGGCTCACCGGCGAGTTCGGACTGCGCGACGTCTACTGCGGGGTGCCCTGCAAGCTCGGGCGTCGGGGCCTCGAGCAGATCATCGAGGTGACCCTGACGGCCGCCGAGCGCGATGCGCTGCTCAAGTCGGCCGAAGCGGTTCGCGAGACGCAGCGGACCGTCGACGCGCTCTGACGGCCACTCTCCACACCAGCCAAGGCGGACCGGAGATGCTCGCGTTCTACCGCTCGACGATCGGCAAGAAGATCATCATGGCGGTGACCGGCGTGATCGGAGTGCTGTTCCTCATCCTCCACATGGCCGGCAATCTCCAGGCCTTCATGGGCGCGGAGAAGATCAACAACTATGCCGCGATCCTGCATGGACCGCTCGAGGAGATCGTGCTGCTCGAGCGGGTCGTGCTCCTCGTGGCGCTGATCCTGCACGTGCTCATGGCGTGGCAGCTCTCGCAGCGGAACCGCGCGGCGCGGCCGGTCGGCTACGCCAGGCGCGAGCCGCAGGTCTCGACGCTGGCGGCGCGCACGATGCGGTGGGGCGGGGTGCTGCTCCTCCTCTTCATCATCTTTCACATCCTGCATTTCACCACCCTCGACATCGATCCGACGTTCGTTCCGCTCGACGTGTTCGGAAACGTCACGAAAGCCTTCCGGCATCCCTGGCGCGTCGCGGTGTACGTCGTCGCCATGATCCTGCTGGGCTTTCATCTCTACCACGGTGTCTGGAGTGCGCAACGAACGCTCGGCGCGGCGCCTCGCTCCCGCTGGCCGCTCCGGCGGCGCCTCGCGCTGCTGCTGGCCATTCTCCTGGCGGCGGGATTCACGAGCGTACCCGTCGCCGCCTTTCTCGGATTGCTGAGGTAATCGGGATGGAGCTGAACGCGCGGATTCCGGACGGGCCGATCGAGCGGAAGTGGGACCGGCACCGCTTCGAGATGAAGCTGGTGAATCCGGCCAACAAGCGGAAGCACACCGTCATCGTGGTCGGGAGCGGGCTCGCCGGTGCCGCCGCCGCCGCCACCATGAGCGAGCTGGGCTACCAGGTCAAGTGCTTCTGCTTCCAGGACAGCCCACGGCGGGCCCACAGCATTGCGGCGCAGGGCGGAATCAACGCCGCGAAGAACTACCAGAACGACGGCGACAGCATCTACCGGCTCTTCTACGACACCGTGAAGGGCGGGGACTTCCGCGCGCGCGAGGCGAACGTCTACCGGCTGGCCCAGATCAGCGTCAACATCATCGACCAGGCGGTGGCCCAGGGCGTCCCATTCGCGCGGGAATACGGCGGTCTCCTGGACAACCGGTCGTTCGGCGGCGCCCAGGTATCGCGCACGTTCTACGCGCGGGGCCAGACCGGCCAGCAGCTCCTCCTCGGCGCCTACCAGGCGCTGGAAAAGGAGATCGCCCGCGGGGGCGTAACGATGTACCCCCGGACCGAGATGCTCGACCTCGTCGTGGTGGATGGGCGCGCCCGCGGGATCGTGGTCCGCAACCTCGTGACCGGCGCGATCGAGGCGCACGCGGCGGACGCCGTGGTCCTCGGCACCG
>DASTYH010000030.1:0-3740 GCA_035765075.1 Gemmatimonadales bacterium | reverse complement strand
GGCGGCGAACCGGCGCGGCTCGGCGCTCGGCGCTCGGCGCTCGGCTGCCGGCCTCGGTGGGGCCGAAGAGCAGCTCGGCGACGTCCGCGACCAGGTACATCCCGATCAGGACGAGGCCGAAGAGGAAGCCGCCGTGGAGATTGGCCCAGGTTGCGAAGAGGATCGCGGTCAGGGTGAGCAGACGGAAGGACGGAAGGACGGAAGGACGGAATCGCGCACCCGAGTCCCCTTCCGTCTTTCCGTCCTTCCGTCCTTCCGTCTCCAGCAGGGAGAGCAGAACGACCACCGCCACCAGGGTGAACAGATGCGGCCGCGGCACCCAGTGCACCGCGCCGAGCACCGCCGCCGGGATGGTGGCGAGGTAGGCGAGGAGGGGATCGACGCCGCGCCGGAGGAGGAACCGCGCGAGGAGCGCGTACGCCGTGGCGATGAGGAGTGCGGCGAAGATGGCGACGCCGGCGAGCCCGGCCAGCTCGAAGACCGAGGCATAGATGAGCTGGCTCCCGTACTCGAACGCCACGAACGGCTGGCCCCCCTTCGAGAAGGAGAACGGATCCTCGGTGATGAGGCGCCCGTGCTCGAGCATCCACCGCCCATGCGAGATGTGCCGCAGCATGTCGCCATCGGCGTTGAGCATCCGGTGGGGGAACACGATCGCCGCCACCACCCACCAGGTGACGAAGACGATGGCGGGGATCGAGGGATGGAAGCGGCGCACGCTCATGCGGTATGCGGGGTGAGGGCCGGGGACTCCCGCTCCTGGACGCGGGCGCTCCGGCCGAGTGAATCCTTGAGGATGAGGCACGGCTTCTCGACCACGAAGTGGAGCACGAGCGCCACCGCGATCGAGGCGATGAGGAAGACCGGGAGGAAGAGCCCGAGCTGCTCCGCCGGCGCGAGCCTGGCGAGGGTGGGGAACCGGGTGGTCATCTCGCCCCAGACCCAGTGCAGCACGAGGACGTGGGTGAGGTACCAGGGGTACGCCAGCCGGCCCGCCCGCGCGAGGAGCTTCCCTTCGAGGAGCGGCGACGAGCCCCTCGGCTTGAGCGCGCTCCCGAAGAGAATGAGCCCCATGCCGAGCGCCGTGAGCGGGAACATCAGGACGTGCCGGAAGAACGCGAGGTCGGGAACGAGGAGCGGCGCCACCATGAGTCCCGCCACGAGCGTCGTCCCCGCGGTGACGAGGTGGTTCGGAATCGCCGCGAGGATCGGGTTCGGCTCCCGGGTGTGCCGGAGCGCCACCCACGCGGCGATGGCGCCGAGGAGCAGGGAGTCGAGGTTCAGGTGGAAGGGGTTCCGCCAGTTCCGGAGAAAGTCCTCCGGGTGCGCGGCCGCGTGCCCCGGGTACAGGATGAGCCGGATGACGAGGGGCAGGAGCGCGATGCTCGCCAGCAGAACGACGCGCCACCGGTTCCGCGTGATGCGCCACGCCACGTAGAGCACCACCGGCATGAAGAGATAGAACTTCTCCTCCACGCCGAGCGACCAGAACGGCCCCAGGATGCTGCTCGGCAGGTAGTCCTGCAGCAGGGCGAGGTGCCACGCCACCTGCAGGCCGAGAAGGTTCCGGTCGATCTCGTAGTGGGGGACGACGCCCGCCGCCGCGATCCAGAGGACGACGTAGTACGTCGGCACGATCCGGAGGAGCCGCCGGAGGAGGTAGCGCCGGATGTCATGCCGGTCGGGACTTTCGTGCCAGCGGCGGATCAGGTGCCAGGTGATGAGGAACCCGCTCAGCACGAAGAAGAGGTTGACCCCCATCCATCCGCTGTAGATCGGCGTGGCGAGGTCGAAGCCGCCGAGCGGCAGGAGTGCTGCGTCGGGCGGGTCGAACGACTCGACGCCGTGGAACAGCACCACCATGAGGATGGCGACGCCGCGAAGGCCGTCGAGCGCCGGCACCGCATTCGGCCCGGGATCGAGGGTGAAGTAGCGGCGGAGCTTGCCGTTCATCGGGCGGGCTCCGCCGTGGCGAGGAGCGAGAGGCCCACGGGAAGTCCATGGCCGAGGCGCGCTCCCTCGCCGGAAAAGGTGCGGAAGAGCCACTCGTTGAGTGCGGCGGGAGGGAGCGCCAGCTCCCGCTCGCTCGCGTGGCCGGTGAGGCGCCCCAGCGTCCGATGCACCATCGCGAGGGGGAAGAGCCGGGTATTGAACCATCTCACCAGGGTGGGCACGAGTCCCGCCTGGCGGATGGTCTCGACGAGCGAGCGCCGGGTGTAGCGGCGGCGGTGCTCGTTCCGGACGTCGTGGGACGACCAGAGCGCGGGAAGGGCGGGGACCGTCATGAGAACGAAGCCGCCGGGCCGGAGGAGCGGCGTGACGGCGCGGAGGGCCGCGACGTCGTCGTCGAGATGCTCGAGCACGTCCAGGAGGAGCACGGCATCGGCGCTTCCCGGGGGAATCGCGGAGAGGTCGTCGGTGGAGCCGGGAAGGATGCGCCCGCGCACGCCGTCCGCGGCGCGCGCGCGGACCGACGCATCGGGCTCGAGGCCGGTGGCGTCGAAGTCGTCGAGGAGCCGCTCGAGGACGAAGCCGGTGCCGCACCCCACGTCCACGATCCGGGCGCCGGCGGGGAGGCGCCGGCGGAGCACCTCGGCCACGATCTCCCGGCGGCCGCGGAACCACCAGTGCCGTCGCTCCACCCGGGCGATCGCATCCCAGAGCGCGGAATCCACGCGGCGTCAGCGGCCAGGGACGTTGTCGGTGGCACGGACGACGAAGAGCGGGCGCTGCTTCACCTCGTCGTAGATCCGGCTCAGGTACTCGCCGATGATGCCGATCGTGAGGAGCTGGACGCCGCCGAGGAAGAGGATGATCACGACCGTCGACGCCCAGCCGCGGATCTCGAAGCCGCCGGTGAGCTTGAGGATGATGAACCAGATCCCGAGGAGGAAGCTCGCGAGGGAAACGAGGAGCCCGAACCAGGTGGCGATCCGGAGCGGCTGCTTCGAGAACGAGATGATCCCGTTGAGGGCGAGCCCGAGCGACTTCCGGAAGGTGTACTTCGGCTCCCCCGCGAAGCGCGCCGCGCGCTCGAACGGCACGGCGGTCTGGCGGAAGCCGAGCCAGGCGCGGAGTCCCCGGACGTAGCGGTTCCGCTCCGGGAGGGCCACGAGGGCGTCCACCACCTTCCGGTCCATGAGGCAGAAGTCGCCGGTGTCGGCGGGGATCTCGACGGGGGAGAGGGCCTGGAGTACGCGGTAATACGCCCAGGCGAAACCGCGCTTTGCGGCACCCTCACGCTCCCGGCTCACCCGCTGGGCGTACACCACCTCATATCCCTCCCGCCACCGCTCGAGGAGCTGCTCGAGGAGCTCGGGGGGGTCCTGCAGGTCGGCGTCCATGACCACCACGGCCCGGCCGGTGGCGTAGCGGATCCCCGCCGCCACCGCCGCCTGATGCCCGAAGTTCCGCGAAAAGTGGAGGGCCCGCCACCGGCCTCCGGGGGCGCAGATCGTCCCGAGGAGCGCCTCCGTCCCGTCCCGGCTCCCGTCGTTCACGAGCCAGACCTCGTGCTCCGGTGCCACCCGCTCGAGCACCTCGCCGAGCCGCCGGCGGAGCTCGGGTAGCGTGGCCTCTTCGTTATACACGGGTATCACGACCGAGAGGTCGGGCTGGGGCATGAGATCGCTGGTCGGGGTCGGGTCTAGTCTAGGGGTTTCGGCGTCCACAATCAAAAGTCGGGCCGGTGCGGCAGGGCCATTGCGCTCCCCCGGACCGAGCGCTAACCTATCACCGCG
>DASTYH010000029.1:0-4391 GCA_035765075.1 Gemmatimonadales bacterium | reverse complement strand
CGGGGATGCTTCCACGACGCTCGCGAGGCGGCCCCGGGCAAAGCGGCGGTGCTCGCGCACCCGGGTCAGTTCGACCAGGTCACCCGGGGCGGTCCGGGGCACGAACACGGTCCGTCCATCGGGAAGCCTGCCGACGCCGTCTCCACCAGTCGCCAGCCGAAGGATCCGGATCACCGGAGCGCGTCCTGGCGCGCCGCGCGGGCCCAGGCGGAGCCGCCGTCACCATCGGCGCCGACGGCGGGCTTCCCGCTCCGGCGCGCCTCGTCCTCGGCCAATGCGGCGGCCACGATGACCGCCAGGTCACCACCGATCTCGGGAGGCGCGGAGAGATCGGCCCGGCGGTCGAGAAACTGGATGTCCACGTTGCCGGCGCGCCATTCGGAGTCCCGCATCAGCCGGGCGTGAAATGCCTGGTTCGTGGCCACCCCGACGATCATCAGCTCCCGGAGCGCGCGCGCCATGCGGTCGATGGCACCGCGGCGGTCGGGCGCCCAGACGATGAGCTTGGCCAGCATCGAGTCGTAGAAGAGCGTGACGTCGTTTCCCGCCTCGACGCCGGCATCCCAGCGCACCCCGGGCCCGGAGGGCGCCCGCAGATATTCGATGCGGCCCGTCGTGGGAAGAAATCCGCCGGCCGGATCCTCGCTCGTGATCCGGCACTCGATCGCCCACCCGCGCGGCTGCAGCCGGCCGCCCGGGACGGACATCGGGGCGCCCCCCGCAATGCGCAGCTGTTCCCTGACCAGGTCGACGCCGTACACCAGCTCGGTGACCGGATGCTCGACCTGGATTCTCGTGTTCATCTCGAGGAAGTAGAACGAGCCGTCGGCGGCGAGCAGGAACTCGCAGGTGCCGGCCCCGCGGTATTCGACGGCGAGCGCCGCGGCCACGGCCGCGGCCCCCATCCGCTCGCGGAGCGCGGGGGACACGGCGACCGACGGCGCCTCCTCCACGAGCTTCTGGTGCCGCCGCTGGATGGAACACTCGCGCTCGCCGAGGTGCAGCGTACGCTCGGCGTCGGCCAGCACCTGGATCTCCACGTGGCGCGGGCGCTCGATGAACTTCTCGAGATAGACGCCGGCGTCGCCGAAGGACTTGAGCGCCTCCGAGGCCGCGGTCTCGAGCGCGGCGGCGAGATCCCCTTCCTCCCGGACGACGCGCATCCCCTTCCCGCCCCCGCCGGCGGCCGCCTTCACCATGACGGGATAGCCGATCTCGGCCGCCAGCGCCCGGGCGGATGCCGCACCCTCGATCGGCGCCACGCCACCCGGCACGACGGGAACGCCCGCCTCGCGCATGCGGCGGCGCGCTTCCGTCTTGTCCCCCATCGCGCGGATGGCCGAGGCGGGGGGACCGATCCACGCCAGTCCCGCCCGCTCGACCGCCTCGGCAAAGGCGGCGCGCTCCGCCAGGAAGCCGTAGCCGGGATGGACCGCATCGGCGCCGGTGCGCGCCGCCGCCTCGAGCAGCTTTTCGATCGAGAGATAGCTCTCGGCGGGCGTGACCCCGCCGAGGGGCGTGGCCCGATCCGCGGCGCGGACATGCGGGCTCCGGCGATCGGCTGCGCTGTAGACGGCGACCGCTTCGAGTCCCTCTTCGTGGCAGGCGCGAACGATCCGGAGCGCGATCTCGCCCCGGTTGGCGATCAGGACGCGCTTCATGTCCGGCGCACGCCGGCGTCCGGGCCGGCGGTCCGGAGGCGTACGGGATTCGATGGCATCAGGGAGTGCGGATCGACGGGGCGTTCAGCGGCGGCACGTCTCGGGGGGAAGGTGACCCGCGACGACGGCGAGGCTTTCACAGAGGCGTTCGTTCCGGGCGGCGGCCGCGGCGTAGACCGCCATCACGTCCCGCATCCATACGGACGCGCCCTGGCGCGACTCGAGGATCACCGCGGTGAACGAGAGCGGGCTCGGGTCGACCCGCTCGGCCGGGCCCAGCACGCTCACGAGCCTGAGTGGGGCGGCGCGAGCGATTTCGGCGGCCGCGGTGTCCGCGCCGGGGGTGAGGCAGAGCGGGCGACTGGCCGCGGCGGCCGTCAGCGCGGCGCGGACCGGAAGCGCGGGATCGACCCGCATCACCTCGGCGAGGCGCGCCCGATACAGCGGGTCCCGGGCATAGAGGTCCGGCCGGACCAGCATGAGGTCGGGCCGCACCTGCTGCGCCACGAGCGCATGCCAGGCGGCAACGCCCTCGAGCTCGCTGCCGGTCACGACGATGCCGTCGAGGGGGCAGGAGCCAAGCAGGTTCGCGCCAAGCTCGGCGATGATGTCGGGAAGGGGGGTCTGCAGCATGCGGCGCGGCGCGCTGGCCACCGCCCATCCCGAATCCTCGAGAATGAGAATGCCGCGGTCCATCTCGACCATGACGCGAAGCACCGCGGCCGAATCCACGGCGAGCCGCATCCCCTGGTCGAACGCCACGCCGGCGAGGTCGAGATAGAGGCGACCGTCGGGGTCGCTCGCGTGGCCGCCCAGGTGCCAGTCCCTCGCGTCGAGACGATAGAAGCGCCCGAGCTGGACCCACGCGCGCCCGTCGTCGGGGGCGACGGCGAGATAGCGGCCCAGCATGTCGGTGGCGACGCCGCGCTCCCCTTCCCGCTCGAGCTGCGCGGCGCGGGGCGCGACGTTGGGATCCACGGCGGCCTGGGCGTACGCCACCGGCGCCGGCGACCCGGCCGCGACTGCGGCGGCGAGCGCCAGCCCGCCGAGGGTGCGGGCGGGGCGACGCGAGGTGGAGGGAGTGGTCTCCATCACATGCAACATTATGCGGCGGGCGGAGATCCGCCAGTAGGCCGACCCCTTGGCACCGCCGCGGCGGCTGACGCTCCGGTCAGAGAGGGAGATTCCCATGCTTCCGCGGGGGATTCCGGTCCCGCTTCCCGCGGAGGGAGCGGAGCGCGTCGATGAGGCGTGGCCGCGTGTCCCGCGGGTCGATCACATCGTCCACGTAGCCGCGCGCCGCCGCCGCGTAGGGGTTGGCGAATTTCCCCGTGTAGTCGTCCACCAGCGCTGCCGCCCGCCCCTCGGGGTCCGACGCCCGGGCGATCTCGTCCCGGAAGAGGATCTCCACCGCCCCCTTCGGGCCCATCACCGCAATCTCGGCCGAGGGCCATGCCAGGTTGAGATCGCCCCGGATGTGCTTGGAGCTCATGACGTCGTACGCGCCGCCGTAGGCCTTCCGGGTAATGACCGTGAGCTTGGGCACCGTCGCCTCGCAGTAGGCGTACAGCAGCTTGGCGCCGTGCTTGATGATGCCGCCATGCTCCTGCGCCACGCCGGGGAGAAACCCGGGAACGTCGACAAAGGTGACGATCGGCAGGTTGAAGCAGTCACAGAAGCGGATGAAGCGCGCCGCCTTGCTGGAGGCGTTGATGTCGAGGACGCCGGCCAGCACCGCCGGCTGGTTGGCCACGATGCCGACGGGACGCCCGCTCAGCCGGGCGAACCCCACGATGATGTTCTCCGCGTAACCGCGGTGGACCTCGAGGAACGCACCCTCGTCCACGACGCGCCGGATGACGTCATGCATGTCATAGGGCTGCGCGGCGCTCGCGGGAACGACGTCGAGGAGCGCCTCGTCACGCCGGTCGTCGGGGTCCGTGGTCCGCCGCTCGGGCGGGTCGTCGAGGTTGTTGCCGGGGAGAAAGCCGACCAGCTCGCGAATCGCCTGCAGGCACTCCGGCTCGCTGTCGTGCGTGAAGTGGGAGACGCCCGACACGCCGCCGTGGACGTCCGCGCCGCCGAGGGCGTCGAAGGTCACGTCCTCGTGCGTCACCGTCTTCACGACGTTGGGGCCGGTGACGAACATGTAGCTCACGCCCCGCACCATGAAGATGAAATCGGTGATGGCGGGGCTGTAGACCGCGCCGCCGGCGCAGGGGCCGAGGATGGCGGAGATCTGGGGGACGACGCCCGAGGCGAGCGTATTGCGGAGGAAGATGTCGGCATAGCCGCCGAGGGAGACCACGCCCTCCTGGATTCGCGCGCCGCCGGAATCGTTGAGCCCGATGACCGGCGCGCCGTTCCGGACCGCCAGGTCCATGACCTTGCAGATCTTCTCGGCGTGCGCCTCCGAGAGCGAGCCCCCGAAGACGGTGAAGTCCTGGGAGAAGACGTAGACCAGCCGGCCGTCGATCCGCCCCCACCCGGTGACGACCCCGTCGCCCGGATAGACCTGTTCGGCGAGCCCGAAGGCCGTGGCGCGATGGGTGACGAAGCGGTCGAGCTCCACGAAGCTCCCCTCGTCGAGCAGCAGGTCGAGCCGCTCGCGCGCGGTGAGCTTCCCCTTCCCGTGCTGCTGCGCAATCCGGGCCTCGCCCCCGCCCTGCTCCGCCAGCGCCTGCCGGTGGTGGAGCTCCTCGAGGAGCTGTCGTTGGTCTGGCATGGGCT
>DASTYH010000028.1:0-4915 GCA_035765075.1 Gemmatimonadales bacterium | reverse complement strand
GAGCAGCAGCGCCGGGTCGTGCAGGAGCGCCCGCGCGATCGAGGCCCGCTGCGGCATCCCCCGGCTCAGCGCTCGGGGGCTGTCGTCGGCGCGGCTCTCCAGCCCCGCCTCGGCCAGGGCGGCGCGCGCGCGGGAGACGGGATCGCTCAGGCCGTACAGCCGCGCCGCGAACGTGAGGTTCTCGAGCAGCGAGAGATCGTCGTAGAGAAAGGAATGGTGGGACACCAGGCCGATCGCACGCCGGGAGGCATGGTCGGCGGGCCGCACCGGACGGCCGAGGAGCCGGATCTCCCCCGCCGTCGGCCGCATGACCCCCGCCAGCAGCCGGAGCAGGGTGGACTTGCCCGCTCCATTGGGGCCGGCCACGACGAGCGTCTCGCCGGCGGAGACGGCGAGATCGACCCCGCGAACCGCATGGAGGGTTCCGAAGGCGCGTGACAGTCCGGCAGCGACGAGGAGAGGACCCTCAGAGGGCCGCATCGATGCGCGCGCCGAGCTCGTCGAGCCGGAACGGCTTCACGATGTAGTCCGAATAGGGTACATCGAGCAGCTGCAGCTGCGGCTCGATGCTGAGATAGGCCGTGGTGATGATGACGGGAAGGCCGGGATGGAGGTTCCTGATCTCGCGGAGGAGAGCGACACCGTCGGTGTCGGGAAGTCGCATGTCGAGCACGGCGATGTCGGGGGGACCGTCGGCCACGCGCGCCAGCGCCTCGGCGCCGGTCCCGGCGAGCACGAGATCGTACCGCGAAGCGAAATGTCGCGCGTAGTGCACCCGGAGAGCGGGCTCATCCTCGACGATGAGCACGCGCCGCCGCTTCGGAGATTCCATGACCGCCAAATGCTGTCGGAGAGCAGGCACCGAACCCCTGGCGTGCCGCCGCCCGGATTGCGCCAACCAGCGTACCATACCTCGGGTTACGTTAATGCCAGTCATCCGTGACGTCCATCCCGGCGCCGGCGCACCCGAGGGGCCTACGCCGCCTCCAGATCGAAAAGATCGTCGAGCTTCGTGAGGGCGAGCAGGAACCGCAGCTCGTCGTTGGGGTGCTTGAGGATCACCCGGATCCGCCGCTCGGCGGCGTGGCGCTGGATGAGCATCAGGACGCCCAGCCCGGCGGAATCCACCGAGCGGGTGCCGGTCAGGTCGATGATCAGCCGGCCTCCCGGCGCCATCGACTCCATCAGCTCCACTGCCGCCATCCGGAATTCGACGCGGGTCTCGAGGCCCAGATTGACCGGACCGGTGAGCTCGCGCGCCTCAATGTGCGTGGCCATCATGCTGCCTCCACGCCCGTCGAGCATCGCGCAGCCACGCGCGGCCGGTCCACCTTCGGCACCGAGCTATCCTGGCGGCGGATCACTCCGCACGCAGGACCTCTAGTTTTGCGGCCCCGGATTACTCCGGGTGTGCTCTTATCGGGCAGATCAGGTTGTCTGCGAGCGCCAGTGCGCCCGCACCTTCCCAGGTGGCGAGAGCGGTGCCAGCGGCGTAACCCGTTGGGGCGCCACTCGATGTATTCCGCCCGCGCCATTCCTTGCAGGGCGGCCGGTGGCACCCTGCGGCAGCGTTTGGAGATTCGCACTACCTTCGCCATATCTTCCTCATCCCTCACCCCGGCCGACATGACCGATCAGCTCTCTACCCTCCTGTCCGAGCAGCGGCGCTTCCCGCCGCCGGCGGACTTTGCCCGTGATGCCGCCGCCCGCGCCGAGCTGTACGAGGCGGGCGCGGATGCGGAGCGCTTCTGGGAGGATCAGGCTCGCGCCCTCGACTGGATCGAGCCGTGGACCCGCGTCCTCGACTGGAAACTGCCGCACGCGAAGTGGTTCGTCGGCGGGAAGCTCAATGCCAGCGTCAACTGCCTCGACCGCCACCTCACCGGGCCCCGGCGGAACAAGGCCGCCCTCGTCTGGGAGGGAGAGCCGGGGGATCGCCGCGTGCTCACCTACTGGGACCTCGCGCGCGAGGTCGGCCGCTGCGCCAACGCGCTCCGCTCGCTCGGCGTCCGCCGCGGTGATCGCGTGGCGATCTACCTTCCGCTCGTGCCCGAGGCGGTCATCGCCATGCTCGCCTGCGCCCGGATCGGCGCCGTGCATTCCGTCGTGTTCGGCGGATTCAGCGCCGAGGCGCTCCGGGACCGCATCAACGACGCGGAAGCGGTCGCGCTGATCACCGCCGACGGGGGATACCGGCGCGGCCAGACGGTGCCGCTCAAGCGCTACGCGGACGAAGCCCTCACCGGCTGCCCGTCGGTGAAGCACGTCATCGTGGTCCGGCGCCGGTCCGGGGCCGAGGGCGACGAGGCGTTCGCCACCATGACCGAGGGGCGCGATCACTGGTGGCACCGGCTCCTCGACACCGCCTCGGCCCGCGCGGAGCCGGAGGCGATGGATGCCGAAGACCTGCTTTTCATTCTCTACACCTCCGGAACCACCGGAAAGCCGAAGGGGATCGTCCATACCACCGGCGGCTACCTGACGCAGGCCGCCGCCACCACCCGCTACGTCTTCGACCTCCGGGACGACGACGTCTTCTGGTGCACCGCGGACATCGGCTGGGTCACGGGGCATTCGTACGTCGTCTACGGGCCGCTCGCGCTGGGCGCCACCGTGGTGATCTACGAGGGCGCACCGGACTGGCCGGAGCGGGACCGGTTCTGGAGCCTGATCGCTCGTTATGGGGTGACGGTATTCTACACCGCTCCCACCGCCATCCGCGCGTTCATGAAGTGGGGCCCCGCGCACCCCGCCGCGCACGACCTCTCGACGCTGCGCCTCCTCGGCTCGGTGGGGGAGCCGATCAATCCGGAGGCGTGGATGTGGTACCGGGAGCACGTGGGGGGAAACCGGTGCCCGATCGTGGACACCTGGTGGCAGACGGAGACCGGCGGGATCATGATCACGCCGCTGCCAGGCGTGACCGTCACCAAGCCGGGCTCCGCGACCGTGCCCTTCCCCGGCATCCGCGCCGAGCTGGTGGACGCGAGCGGGAAGGTGATTCCCTCGGGCGGCGGGTTCCTCACGCTCGCCGCGCCGTGGCCGGGGATGCTCCGGACGATCTACGGCGACGACGAGCGGTATCGCGAGACGTACTGGAGCCGCTTCCCCGGCCGCTACTTCGCCGGCGACGGAGCCAAGGTGGACGACGACGGCTACTGGTGGATCCTCGGCCGCGTGGACGATGTGCTCAATGTCGCCGGGCACCGCATCGGAACGATGGAAGTCGAGAGCGCGCTCGTGGACCATCCGGCAGTCGCCGAGGCGGCTGTGGTGGGGAAGGCGCACGAGCTCAAGGGCCAGGCCATTGCCGCCTTCGTGACGCTGAAGGAGGGGACCGCCATCACGGCCGGGCTCAAGGAGGACCTCCGCGACCACGTGGTCCGCAAGATCGGCGCGATCGCCCGGCCCGACGACATCCTCTTTTCCGCCGATCTCCCGAAGACCCGGAGCGGAAAGATCATGCGCCGGCTGCTCAAGGACATCGCCGAAGGTCGGACCCTGGGCGACACGACGACGCTCGCCGACCCCAACGTGGTGGCGCGGCTCAAGACGATGTACGAGGAGGAATAGGACGCCCGGCCGGGCGTCCCGTCAGAACTGGAATTGCGCGCCCAGCTCGACCACCCGATTCGGCGGGAGTCCGAAGAACGCGGTGGCGGGCTGGGCGTTTCTGGCCATCAGGATGAAGAGCTTCTTCCGCCACCTCGGCATCATCTCGACCCGGGTGGCGGGAGAGAGCGGCGCCTTCCCCTTCCCGATGGCGATGAGCGTCTCCCGCCCGAGATAGAACGTCGTTTCCATCGGCTTGATCACCGTCGGCGCGTCCGCGGGCCCGAGTTTGCCGAGCGCCACCAGTACCTGCGGAATGTCCGGCGTTTCCATGAAGCCGTAGCTCGCCACCACCTGGTAGAATCCCTCGCCCAGATCGGTGCAGTGCACCCGCTCCGCAGCGTCCACCTGCGGGATTTCCTGCGTGACCACCGAGAGCAGGATGACGGTCTCGTGCAACACCTTGTTGTGCTTGAGGTGATGGAGCATCACCGGTGGAGCGCCCCCCTGCACCGACGTGAGGAAGACTGCGGCCCCCTTGACCCGGTGCGGCTTCCGCGCGGCGATGTCGGCGAGGAAGAGATCGAGCGGGAGCGTGTTCTCCTGGATCAGCGCGCTGAGCCGCACCCGCCCCTTCTTCCAGCTCGACATGAGGAGATAGATGACCCCCGCCACCACCAGCGGGAACCAGCCGCCGTCGGGCACCTTGAGGAGATTGGCGCCGAAGAAGGCGAGGTCCACGATCAGGAAGAGCCCCGCCAGCCCGGCCACCTTCCACGTGGCCCAGCCCCAGAGCCGCCGCGCGACGCCGATGAAGAGGATCGAGGTGATCGCCATCGTCCCGGTGACGGCCACTCCATACGTAGCGGCGAGGTTGCTCGACGAGCCGAACGCGAGGACGAGGCCGATGCACGCCACCCACAGGAAGGTGTTCACCTGGGGGATGTAGATCTGGCCGATATGCTCCTTGGACGTGTGTACGATGTTCATGCGCGGGCTGAAGCCGAGCTGGACGGCCTGCCGCGTGAGCGAGAAGGCGCCGGAGATGAGCGCCTGCGAGGCCACGACGGCCGCCCCGGTGGCCACCGCAACCATCGGATAGAGCGCCCATTCGGGCACGAGTCCGTAGAACGGGTTCTTCGCCGCGGCCGGGTCCTCCAGGAGGAGCGCGCCCTGGCCGAAGTAGTTGAGTACCAGCGCAGGAAGCACCACGGCATACCAGGCGATCCGGATGGGGCGGCGCCCGAAATGGCCCATGTCGGCGTACAGCGCCTCGCCGCCGGTCACCGCGAGGAACACGGAAGCGAGCGTGACGAACCCGGCCCAGCCGTTGTTGATGAAGAACTGCACCGCGTAGAGCGGA
>DASTYH010000027.1:0-3857 GCA_035765075.1 Gemmatimonadales bacterium | reverse complement strand
ATCTCACGTCTGTTGAGATCGGTCATTTTTGAACCACGGAGGCGCGGAGGCACGGAGGGCTCCGATGACACTTAGAGGTCCACACGATTGATTGTTGTGGGTGCGCGTTTCAGCGGGGGTATGCGACGCGTCGGTCGGCATCCGTCATTTGATTCTTGAACCACGGAGGCGCGGAGGCGCGGAGGGTTCCGATCACACTTTGAGTTTCGCACGATTGATCTTTGTGGGTGGTGCAACGCCGGCGGAGCCCACACAAGATTCAAATCGAGCCCCGCCTGGCACGCTGTACTGATCTGCATCCACATGCCCCTCCGCGCCTCCGCGCCTCCGTGGTTCAAATTTCAGAACCTCAATGCCCGCAGATAGCGGTAGCTGGCGGTGATGCTGGCGAGCGGGTCGGCGGGCTCGTCGTGCTCGACGAAGTAGTGCTCGATGCCGGCCTGCTGTCGCCGGGCGAAGATGGCCTTCCAGTCGATCTCTCCCGCGCCCACGTCCACCATCTTCTCTCCGGCGGCCATGTCCTTCACGTGCACGAGCGGGAACCGCCCCGGGTGCCGAGCGAAGTAGTCGAGCGGGTCGCGGCCGCCCTTCCGGATCCAGAAGAGGTCCATCTCGTACCAGACCATCCCCGGATCGGTCTCCGCCAGGAGCACGTCGAAGGGAAGCTCGCCCCCCACCGGCCGGAACTCGAAGTCGTGGTTGTGATAGGCAAAGCGCAGGTCCCGTGCCGCCGCCGCCCCGCCGATCCGGTTGAAGAGCTCCGCCGTCCGCCGGAGCGCGTCGCCGGAGTTCCGGTCCCCCTCGGCAAGCCACGCCACGACGACGTACCGGTGCCCCAGCTCCGCGGCGGTGTCGAGCGTCCGGTTGGGATCGTCCCTCAGCGCCTCGAGCGGATAGTGCCCCGCCGGCGCCATCAGTCCCTCGCGCTCGAGGATCGCGCGGATGTCGGCGGGCGATCGGTCGTAGAGCCCGGCGAACTCCACTTCCCTGTACCCGATCCGCGCGAGCGCCGCCAGCGTCCCCTCGAAGTCATTGCGGAGGAGTGAGCGCAGCGTATAGAGCTGCACCCCGATCGCCCCCAGGCCACTCCCGCCGCTTCCGCCGTTTCCGCCGTTTCCGCCACTCTCCTCCGGCCGCCCCGCACACCCCGGAACCGCAAGCGCCGCGATTCCCGCCGCGAGCGCCGAGACGAACGAGCGCCGGTCAGATCTCATTCCGCTTCATCCTCTCGACCGCGTATTCCGCCGCGCGGGCGGTGAGCGCCATGTAGGTGATGGACGGGTTCTGGTTGGCGGACGACGTCATGCAGGCGCCGTCGGTGACGAAGAGATTGGGCACGTCGTGGGACTGGCACCAGCCGTTGAGTACGCTCGTGCGCGGATCGCGCCCCATGCGCGCCGTTCCCATCTCGTGGATCGTGAGCCCCGGCGGATTGTCCTGCACGTAGCTGTTGATGTTCCGCACCCCCGCCGCCTCGAGCATCTCCGCCGCGGTGACGGCCATGTCCCGGAGTGCCGCGCGCTCGTTCTCGCTCCAGGCGCAGCTGATCCGGAGCGCGGGGATCCCCCATTTGTCCCGCTTAACCGGATCGAGCGAAATCCGGTTCTCCGGCCGGGGGAGGCACTCGCCGAAGCCGTAGAGTCCCATCGACCAGGTTCCGGGCTCGAGGAGCGACTCCTTGAACGCGGCGCCGTACCCCGCCTCGGACTGGCCGCGCCACCACCCGGCCCGGCCGCCGCCCCCCTGGAAGGCGTAGCCGCGGAGGAAGTCGGGGTGCTGGGTCTTCACGTTCCGGAAGCGCGGGACGTAGACCCCGTTCGGCCGGCTGCCGAACGTCTTCCGGTCCCGCATCCCGTCCACCACGCCGGACGCTCCGCCCCCCATCGTATGGTCCATGAGGTTCCGCCCGAGCTCTCCGCTCGAGTTGCCGAGGCCTGCGGGGAAGGCGGCGCTCGTCGAGTTGAGGAGGATGCGGGTGGATTCGAGCGCGGAGGCGCAGAGGAAGACGAGCGTGCCCTCGAACTCGAGCTCCTCGAGGGAGAGCGCGTCGATCACGCGCACGCCGCGCGCCTTGCCGGTCCGGGGATCGTGCAGCACCTGGGCCACGACGCTGTTCGGCCGCAGTGTGAGGTTTCCGGTGAGGCGTGCCGCCGGCAGCGTGCTGCTGATGCTGCTGAAGTAGGAGCCGGTGATGCACCCCCGCTCGCAGGTGCCGCAATAGTGGCACGCCGCCCGGCCCCCATGGTTCTGCGTGATCACGGCACAGCGGCCCACGGTCAGGACCCGCTCGCTCCCCCACTTCGCCGCGATCGCGTCCCGCACCCGCTCCTCGGAGCAGGTGAGCGCCATCGGCGGGAGGAACTGGCCGTCGGGGAGGTGGTCGAGCCCTTCCGGGTTCCCGCTCACCCCGATGAAGCGCTCCACGTAGTCGTACCAGGGCGCGATGTCGGCGTAGCGGATCGGCCAGTCCACGCCGTGCCCGTCCCTGAGATTGGCCTCGAAGTCGAGGTCGCTCCAGCGGTAGACCTGCCGGCCCCACATGATCGAGCGCCCGCCCACGTGGCGGCCGCGGATCCAGAGGAAGGGCTTTCCGTCGTCGGTGGTGTAGGGGTTCTCGAGATCGTTCACGAAGAACTTGCTGCCCCACTCGTCGCAGGCGTAGCAGCGCTTCTGCACCGGCTGTTCCCGCTCCAGGGTGCGGCGGTCTCCGTAGCCGCGGAACTTCTGCTGCCACGGCTGCACGTGCTCCACGTAGTCGGTGGCGGGGTCGATGTCCCGTCCCGCCTCGAGCACCAGTGTCCGGAGGCCCCGCTCGCAGAGCTCCTTCGCGGCCCAGCCGCCGGAGATCCCCGATCCGACGACGATGGCGTCGTAGCGTTCGCGTCTCATGGGCGGCGCCTCATGCGGGAATGCACCCGTCGTAGCGGTTGGGCCAGATGTTGACCTTGAGGACGTCCCGCTGGACCGGCTCGGAGGTGAAGTAGCCGAAGACGGTGAGCGACTTGATGGTGCGAAAGGTCTTCGCGGCGGAGCCCGGGGTATTCCCGGCGGCATTGCCGAGCGCCAGCGCCTGGAGGTCGAGCGCGCCGATGAGGGAGAGCTGCGCCTCCGGCGGGAGCGAGACGAAGTCGGCGGCGCCGGCCGGCACTGCGGCCGCATCGATGGCGGCGAGCCCGCTTACGAACTCCGCCAGCTGGCCAGCGTCGTACCACTCCGTCATCAGGAGGTCGATGAAGGCGGGCACCCCCACGTCCCGCGCGCCCGGCGTGTCCGTCCGGGGGAGGATATGCTCCCCGATCACGGCGACGGTCTCGAGCTGGTGGGGGGTGAGGACGCCGGCGCCGGCGGCGGCCGCGGCCCGCGCGTGGGTATCTTGCGCGAGCCCCCAGAGCCGCTCGGCGGAGAGCGCCGAGAGCATCGGAAGGGCGGCGGCGCTCCCGATGAGCCGGAGCACGTCGCGGCGCTGCATGGAAACCTCCTGACAGGATACTCCAAGTTGCCGGACCGGGCGTCCCACCGCTACCCCGAACCGAGGTCCACCGTGATCCACCTTCCTCGCGGGGCGGCCGCTCCGCTTTCGGTCCTGGCCGCGCTCCTCATGGCCGGCGCACCGCTCGCCGCGCAGGGCGCGCGGGTTCCCTTCACCCCCGGCATGGTCGTCACCCGCTCCACCGCCATCGTCCCGGGGCGGTATCGGATTCCCGCCGGCGACTCCTCGACGGCGGCGATCGTGGTGCGCGGGGACGGCATCGCGCTCGACATGAGCGGCGTCGAACTGATCGGCTACGACGATGCCCGCGCGCCGGACCGGTTCACCGGCGTCGGTGTCCGGATCGAGGGGGGCCGGGACGTCAGCG
>DASTYH010000026.1:0-9481 GCA_035765075.1 Gemmatimonadales bacterium | reverse complement strand
CTCCCCTTCCCCCGACGCCGGGGACGCCGGTCGACCCGGCGCTGGCTGGCCCGGGCGGCGGCGAGCGGCTCCGCCGGCACCGCGTCGCCGCGGAGGGCCGCCATCCCGAGGCGGGAGAAGTTGACCGAATTGCCAAGGATTCGCACTGCCTCCTGGTCGGCGTGGAACCCCATCGAGTTTTCGGCCTCGACGAAGTCCGCGAAGAACTGCGCGGCCCGCTGGTAGCGCTGGGCCGTCGCCACCCGTGGGTTGGCGCTGTCCCGTCCCCGTTCCGCCTCGATCCCCCGTACCAGGTCGAGGAGCGCATCGATCGCCACGTTCCGCATCTCGAAGGTGCGATCCTGGATCGCGTAGACCCGGCTCCGGAGCTCCTCCTCGCTCATGCGGTGACAGGTCTGGCAGGCGCGGTTGATGTTGAGGAGGGGGCTCCGGACGTGGTGATCGCTGATCTTGAGCGCCCCCGACCGCTTGAACGGCATGTGACAGTCCGCGCAGGCGACCCCGGACCGCGCGTGGATCCCCTGGCTGAACATCTCGAACTCGGGGTGCTGCGCCTTGAGGACCGGAGCGCCGCTCCGGGCGTGGGTCCAGTCGGCATGACCCGTTTCCTCGTAGTAGGCGAGCATGCTGTCCACCCTGAGGCCCTTGAGCCAGGGGTAGGTGAGCCGCTTCTCGGCGCCCTTGAAGTAGTACTCCACGTGGCACTGCCCGCACACGTACGTCCGCATCTCCTGGCGGGTGGCCATGGTGTTGACGTCGTAGTCGGCGATCCCTTCCGACGCCCGGAGGGCGCGGATCCCCTCGAGGAAGCCGGGTCGCGTCACCCGGAGCTCCATCGTGGCAGGGTCGTGGCAGTCGATGCACGCCACGGGATGCTCGACGTGCTTCCGCGCCTCTGCGTACGGCATCGGGTTCAGCACCTCGAAGCCGCGAATGAGATCCCCCTCGCCGGCCCGCATGTAGGGCACGTACATGCTCGCGTGGCAATGGAGGCAGGTCCCCGGCTGCTTCGCGACCCGCTGCCGCTCGGTGAAGACCTGGTCGTCGAGCATGTACGCGTGCCCCCGCTCCTCACGGAAATCCTGCGCGAACGCGTATCCCGCCCACATCTCGCGCAGCCGCGGATCCTCCTCGAGGCGCGACTCCGACACCACGGCACGCGGATCGACGGCGGTCGGCGTTCGCGGGGTGGCCTCGCTTCCGCCGTACCGGGTGTAGACCATGTCCACCGTCTTCCGGTAGTCGTCGTACTGCATCGGGAAGTTCCGGCCCCATTGCGCCGGATCGCTCGTCGTGTCGGTGATCGTGACGACGCGGTAGAACGGGTTGCGCGCCTCCTGGCGCCGCTCGAAGATGCTGGTGAGCAGCGCGGCGAGCGCGATGGTGCCGACCCCGGCCGCGAGCGCGGCAGGGAGGATCCAGCGTCGGGTGCGGCGCGGGGGAGCGGAGGGAGCGGGCTCGGTCATCGGGTCCTCAGGGAATGGGGGGCCCGCTCAGCGGACCCAATGTCCCACGTTGACGTGGCAGCGGATGCAGGAGGTGCGATCGTCGCGCCGCACGATCCCGTCGTGGATCTGCCGTCGCGCCACGGTATCCCCGGCCATGCCCGCCGGGCGCGCCACTTCCCGGCCCGTGGCGCCCGGCTCGATCGCCGCCACGATCGGCTCGTGACAGTGGCGGCACGCCGATTCGGTGATCGCGCGATTCGACTCACGGATCTGGAGCGGATCGGGAAAGCGGCCGGTGGTGAACGCGAGCGAATGGAGGAAACCGTTGGCCGCCTTGGCCGCGTACTTCCCGACGAGATTGTGCGGCATGTGGCAGTCGCTGCAGGAGGCCACCGCCCGGTGGCTCGAGCGCTGCCAGGCGGCGAAGTGCTCGCCCATGATGTGGCAGTTGGCGCAGGCGGCGGGGTCGGTCGTGAGGTACGACGCGCCCTTCGCGTAGCCGAAGGTGAACACCCCCAGGCCCGCCATGGCCCCGACGAGGAGCGCCGCCGCCAGGGGCGGCCAGCTCACTCGTCCCGGCACCCCCCTCGCCCGACCCCCCACGGCCATGCGTCACACCTCGCGGCTCTGGAGTTCGCTCCCGCCCCTGCGACGGGGCCCTCAAAGCATGAAGAGGAACCGGGCGAATCGCCAGCCCGGTTCCTCCCCATCGCCGACGGGAAACGTCGGGTTACCGCCGAAGCTCCACCTCGAGATATCCGAATGCCCCGGTGGCACCAGCGCCGTAGATCGCCTCGATCCCATCGCGTCCCGCCGCACGCGCGCCGTAGAGGGTGACACCCACCGTGCGCGACGGCCGCCATTCCACGCTCACGTCGGCGAGCGTCGCGAGGCCCCGCGCCGCCGCCGGTCGCGCCGCGTATCCGAAGCTTTCCGCCTCGAATGCGCCGCCGCCCGCGTACCAGAGGTCCGCCGGCTCCGCGAGCCGGATGAAGCGGAGATCGCTCCGCACCACCACGCGGCCCGGCCTGAGCGTCATGCTCCCGAATGCCTCCTCGAGATTCATCGTGGTGAAGAACGGCATGCGGGCATAGAGCCTCGGCGTCGGGAGCACGGGGAAGAAGGTCTCGTGCCGCCCGTCGGACGGAGCGTCGTCGCCACGCGCGCGGAAGACGCCCGCGCGGAGCCACGGTCGGACGGCAGGCAGAACCTTCGGCTGGATCCCCGCCTCGAGCGCCACGGCGTACGAACGGTGATCGTCGGCGCCCCAGGTGCCCCACTGCGCCGCTCCCCAGGCGAGAAGGTCCACCGCCCCGGCGCCCGTGCTCAGTTCCCGGAGGAGGTGGCCGCCCAGGGTGATCACCTCCGCCCCCGCGCTGTCGGCGAGCCGGATGGCGGCAGGCCGATTGTCACTCATCGGGAGCTTGCGGCGGTCGTCGTAATAGAGCGCGAAGAGCCGTGCCTCACCCCGGGCGCCCGCGGCCGTGAGCGCACCGTAACCGAGGTTGATCGTGAGCTCGTCCCAGCCGGCGGCATCGAACGCCCCGCGCGTCGGCCGGGCGGCGAGGAACGCGAGATTGAGCGACGACCCCGTCCAGGCGTACGAGGCACCGTCGAAGCTTCTTCCCGCATGGGACCATCCGAAGGGGCCGAGGAGGCGCTGGGCGACGCGCTGCGCCTTCACCGTCGCGAGCGTCGCCGAGGCGGGGGTCGTCTCCGCACCATCGGAGAACTCGGTGCGGCCGAGGCGGAGCCGGTGGCCGCGTCCGCCGCCGAGCTGCACCCATGCCTCCTTCGCGAAGAGTCCCGCGACGTCCCGCTCGCCGTCGTTGGCGGCGTAATAGTTCGCGCCCAGCCCGAGCGCACCGGCAGGCGGCGCGAGCGAGGCATCCTCGGGGAGTCGGAGCAGGACCGGTGCGGCCGCCTCGATGCGGGCGCTCCAGCGTGCGTCGCTCCAGGTGACGCCGCCTCGGAGGATCGAGCCGGAGAACGCGTAGCGCCCCTCGGGCCCGGCGTCGAACCAGTCCCATGCCTCCACCCGGCTCCGCATTCCGAACGTCGTCGTGAGACGGCCCTCCTGCGCCGCCAGCGAACCGGCCGCAGCCGCCACCACCAGCACCACGCCCAGCGCCCGAATCGAGATCATCCGCTCCCTCCCGATGATTCCTGTATCACCCCGGCCAGGGCCCCGTGAGCCCCTCGCTTCCTGCACCGCCGGGAATCTGCCGGAGCGTCCTTCAGGTGGTGGCGAATCCCGCATGAAGATCACTTCACGTCCCGCAATGAAAGAGGCGCCCCGCGTGGAGCGCCTCTGCTGCCTGCCGTCTGTCGCCGGTCGCCTACCGCCTCACTCCACCGTCACCGACTTCGCCAGGTTCCGCGGCTGGTCCACGTTGCAGCCGCGCCGGACCGCGACGTAATAGGAGAAGAGCTGCAGCGGGATGATCGAGAGCATCGGCGACAGGAGCTCGTGCGTCTCGGGAATCTCGACGCACACATCCGCAAGCCGCTCCACCTGCTGGTCGCACTCGTTCACGAGCGCGATCACCTTGCCGCCCCGCGCCTTCACCTCTTCCATGTTGGAGAGGATCTTCTGGTAGACCGCGTCCCGCGGCGCGATGAACACCACCGGCATCATCTCGTCGATGAGCGCGATGGGCCCGTGCTTCATTTCCGCCGCCGGGTATCCCTCGGCGTGGATGTAGGAGATTTCCTTGAGCTTGAGGGCGCCCTCGAGCGCCACCGGGAATCCGACGCCCCGGCCGAGGTAGAGGACGTTCGAGGCGCGGACGAACCGCTCCGCGAGCTGCTCGATCTCGGACGAGCGGTCGAGGATCTGCTGGATCTTGGCGGGAAGCGCCTGCAGGTGCCGGATGAAGTCCCGCCCCTGCAGGATGCTCAGGTTCCGGAGCCGCGCGATGCGGAGCGAGACGAGCGCGAGCGCCGCCACCTGGCTGGTGAACGCCTTGGTGCTGGCGACGCCCACCTCGGGGCCGGCGTGGAGGTAGATCCCGCCATCCACCTCGCGGGCGATCGTGGAGCCCACCACGTTGACCAGCCCGATGGTCCGGGCGCCGCGCATCTTGGCTTCCCGTACCGCCGCGAGGGTGTCCGCGGTCTCGCCGCTCTGGGAGATGGCGATGACGAGCGTGCCCTCGTCCACCACCGGATTCCGGTACCGGAACTCGGAGGCGTACTCCACCTCCACCGGGACCCGGGCCATCTCCTCCAGCATGTACTCGCCGATGAGACCGGCGTGCCAGGAGGTCCCGCAGGCGGTGATGATGATCCGCTGGATCCGCTTGAGCTCGTCGTCCGAGAGGTTGAGGCCGGTGACGCGCGCCGTGCCCTCCTCCTCGAGGAGGTGGCCCCGGAGCGTATTCATGACGCTCTCGGGCTGCTCGCAGATCTCCTTGAGCATGAAGTGGGAAAAGCCGCCGCGCTCGATGGTGGCGAGGTCCCAGTCGATCTGGTTCACCGGCTTCTCGATCTGGGTGGTCTCGAGGTTCCGGATCCGATAGCCGTCAGGGGTGAGGATGGCCATCTCCCCGTCGTCGAGGTAGACGACCGAGCGGGTGTGCTCGAGGAGCGGCGAGGCGTCGGAGGCGACGAAATATTCCCCGTCGCCGACGCCCACGAGCAGCGGCGAGCCCTTCCGCGCGGCGACGATGACCCCGGGCTCGCGATCGGAGATGAAGGCGAGGCCGTAGGCGCCGTCCACGTCGCGGAGCGCGGCCGCCACCGCCTCTTCGAGGCTCCCGTCGTAGAGCTCGCCCACGAGGTGCACCAGGACCTCGGTGTCGGTCTCCGAGATGAAGTCGTGCCCCCGCTGCTCGAGCATCTTCCGGATCACCGCCGCGTTCTCGATTATGCCGTTGTGGATGACGGCGATGTGGCCCGTCTGGTCGGTATGCGGGTGGGCGTTGGTGGTGGTGGGAGCGCCGTGCGTCGCCCAGCGGGTGTGCCCGATCCCCACGGTGCCGTGCGGAAGGTTGCCGGCGAGCTGCTGCTCGAGCGCGCTCAGCTTTCCCGCCGCCTTCATGATCTCGAGGCCGCGCCCGTTCACGACGGCGATCCCCGCCGAGTCATACCCCCGGTACTCGAGGCGGCGAAGGCCCTCGATCAGGAGCGGGGCCGCCTGCCGCGGCCCGGTGTACCCCACGATCCCGCACATCTATCGATCGATCCCCTGGTTCAGGAGTTCCCGTGCTGCTGCGACCAGCGCCTCGGCGTCGGCCGTCGTCGGTGCTTCTGCGATCAGCCGGACGATCGGTTCCGTCCCCGAGGGCCGGACATGGAGCCAGCGGTCCCGCCAGGCGAGCCGGAGTCCGTCGCTCTCATCAGCCCCGGCGTCCGGAAACCGCCCGATGAGGCGGTCGTACAGCGGCCGGAGTTCGGCGCCCCGGGGGCCTTTCGCCTTCACGATGGCGTAGCGCGGGGCGGCTGCGACCAGCTCCGAGACGGTGGCCCCCGAGCGTGCCAGATGGTGCAAGATCAAGGCCACCCCCAGGGGGGCATCCCGCCCGATATGCAGCGCAGGAAGAATAACGCCGCCGTTCCCTTCCCCGCCGACCAGCGCCCCTTCCTCCCGCATCGCCCGGGCGACGTTCGCCTCGCCGACCGGGGCGCGCACGAAGCGGGCACCGAACTCGCGGGCCGCGTCCTCGACGACGAGACTCGTGGACAGATTCACCACCACCGTGGCCGGCGGTGCCGCGGGCGCCGCGGCCAGCACTGCCCGCACGGCGAAGGCGAGCGTGTAATCCTCGCCGATGGCGTTCCCTCGCTCGTCCACCAGGGCCAGGCGGTCGACATCGGGATCGACGGCCATCCCAATATCGGCGCCGGCCTCCCGCACGCGGCGACCCAGATCACCGAGATTCTCCGGAACCGGCTCCGGTGGCCGCGGAAACCGACCATCCATCTCGAGATTGATGCCCGTCACGCGGCAGCCGAGGCGCTCGAGGAGCCGGGGGATCGTCCCGCCGCCGGCCCCGCGCACGCAGTCGAGCGCCACGTGGAAGCGTCGGGCGCGGATCGCCTCGAGGTCGAGCTGCGGCAGGGCGAGGACGAGGTCGAGGTGCCGCGCGATCGCGGCATCATCGTGCCGGAGGGTCCCGATCCCGTCCCACCCCGCCCGGGGCGGCCCCCGCTCCGCCAGCGCGCGAACCGCCGCCCCGGCCTCGGCGTCGAGGAAGATGCCGTCCGGTCCCACGAACTTGAGCGCGTTCCACTCGATGGGATTGTGGCTCGCCGTGAGGATGAGCCCCGCGCCGGCGAGGTGATGCTCCACCGCCAGCTGCACGGTCGGCGTCGGCACGATCCCGAGCTCGATCACGTCGCACCCGACGCTCATGAGACCGGCGGCTGCGGCCTGGGCGAACATCGCCCCGCTCGTGCGCGCGTCCCGTCCGAGCACGACGAGCGGCCGGCCGGCGGAGCGGGCCCAGGCCCCGAGCGCCGCCGCATGACGCGCCACAAGCTCTGGGGTGAGGTCGCTGCCCACGTGCCCCCGCATCCCGGAGACGCTGATCATGAGGGTGTCCGACATCGTACGGGCTCCAGTGCGGGGCGTCAGGTGTGGACCGGATGGATCCCGAGATCGGGATGGGCGCGGAGGAAGGCGGCAACCACGTCGGGGTCGAAATGCGTTCCTGCTTCGCGGCGAAGCTCATCGACCGCCGCGGGACCGTTCCGCGGAGGGCGGTACGCGCGGTTCGTCGTCATGGCGTCGTAGGCATCGGCAACGGCCACGATGCGCGCCTCGATCGGGATGGCGGTGCCCGAGATCCCGTCCGGAAAGCCCGAGCCATCCCAGCGCTCGTGATGGTGGCGCACGATCCGGAGCACCGGCGCCTGCTCCGCCAGAAAGGGCTGGAGGATCCGCTCCCCCAGCGCGGCGTGAAGCTTGACGTGCTCGAACTCCTCGGGGGTCAGCGTGCCGGGCTTGTTGAGCACGGTCTCGCGAATCCCGATCTTCCCGATGTCGTGCAGCTTGCTGCCGAGATCGATCTGGGCGAGGAGATCGCCGGTGAAGCCGAGCTGCACCGCCGTCCGCACCGCGAATTCGCGCACCCGGAGGGAATGGCCGCTGGTGTAGGCGTCCTTCGCCTCGAGCGCGAAGACGAGCATTTCCACGCCATTGATCAGCGACTCGCGATTCCGCCGGTCGAGGTCCCGCACCCGCGACTCGAGCGTCTGCTGATAATAGCGGTTCTCGAGGACGAGCTGCCGCTTGTCGAGCGCGTTGGCGATGCGGGCCCGGACTTCGTCGATCAGCACGGGCTTCGCGATGTAGTCGAGCGCTCCGAGCTGCAGGCATTCCACCGCCGTGGCCACTTCGGCCACGCCGGTGAGCATCACGACGGCCATGTCCGGGTAGAGCCTGCGCACCGCCTTGAGGAAGCTCACCCCATCGAGCTCGGGCATGTAGATGTCGGCGATGCAGAGCGGCACCTCTCCCTGCTCCGCCAGGAGCGCGAGCGCCTCGGCACCGTTCGCGACCTGGAGGCACTCGAAGCCCTGACTCTCGATCGAGCGGGCGAGGGCGGAGCGCACCTGCGCATCGTCGTCCACCAGGAGACAACGGGCGGCGGCGGGAGCCGGCGGAGGCACGGATTTCACGCTGCGAAGCTATTCGGCACCCGGGGAAACGGCAACGCCGCTTGCTGCAACCCGGCGCCAGACTTAGGCTTCGGCGAAAAGCGGGGGTGCCGCGTGCCGCCGTCCTCCCGCCTGCCGGCCACCGTCAATCGTCCACCGTCTACCGTCCAGCGATCAGGCGCCCCATGACCCGCATTCTCCCCACCGATCACGAACACGGATTCGCCACGCGGGCGGTCCATGCGGGCCAGGTGCGCGAGCCCCTCTCAGGCGCCGTCATGACGCCCATCTACCAGACCTCCACCTACGTGCAGGAAGGGCTCGGCCGCCACAAGGGCTTCGAATACGCCCGGACCCGGAACCCGACCCGCGACGCGTGGGAGCGCTGCGTTGCCAGTCTCGAGGGGGCGGAGCATGGGTTTGCCTTCGCGTCGGGGCTCGCCGCCCTGGACGCCGTGCTCAAGCTCCTCAAGGCGGGTGACCACGTCGTCTCGGGAGAGAACGTGTACGGCGGCTCGCACCGCCTGATGGAGCAGATCTACGCCGGGCTGGGGCTCTCGTTCACGTTCGTGGACATGCGGGACATCCGGAACCTCGAGCGGGCCATCACGCCGGCCACGAAGATGGTCTACTGCGAGACCCCCACGAACCCGATGATGGCGCTCGCCGATCTCGCGGCAATCGGCGACCTCACCCAGGCGCACGGCTTCCTGTACGTGGTGGACAACACCTTTGCCACCCCGTTCTTCCAGCAGCCGCTGAGCCACGGCGCCGACATCGTCCTCCACTCGACCACCAAGTACCTGAACGGCCACAGCGACATGGTGGGCGGCATGCTCGTCACGTCGCGGGACGACGTGGCCGAACGGCTCGCCTTCATTCAGAATGCCGCGGGCGGGGTCCCGGGGCCGATGGACTGCTGGCTGGCGCTCCGGGGGGTCAAGACCCTTCCCCTCCGCATGCGGCAGCACGACGCCAATGGACGGCGCATCGCCCAGTGGTGCGTCGAGTCCGGGATCGCCACGAAGGTCTACTACCCCGGCCTCCCCGATCATCCCCAGCACGAGCTCGCCCGGCGCCAGATGAAGGGCTTCGGCGGGATGATCTCCCTCGACCTCGGCGATGCCGCCCGCGCCCGCCGCTTCGTCGAGGAGACGAAGGTCTTTGCCCTCGCGGAATCGCTCGGCGGCGTCGAGAGTCTCATCGGCCACCCTGCATCCATGACGCACGCGTCGGTCCCGAAGGCGATGCGCGAGGCGATGGGTCTCACCGACAGCCTCATCCGCCTGAGCTGCGGGATCGAGGACGCCGACGACCTCATCGCCGACCTGGAGCAGGCGCTGGCGGCGACGCGGCGAGCGGGCAGCGGGTCGCGGGCCAAGGTCGGCGTCTGACTCGCCCCGTCGCACCCGACCATTGGTTCAAAGTGC
>DASTYH010000025.1:0-20110 GCA_035765075.1 Gemmatimonadales bacterium | reverse complement strand
GGAGAGGGCGGACTCGGGGACGCCCCACGCGCCCGCGTACACCCGGCGGTTGGCGGGGTCGGCGACGGGGCGGTAATCGGTGTAGGCGAAGGGAATCGCCCCGACGTCGCTCGCTCCCTGGACGTTGTTCTGACCCCGGATCGGCATCATCTGCGCGCCCCAGCACCCGATCATCCCGCAGGCGAAGAGGAGGTTGAGCAGGCTCGCGACGATGTCGGTGCCGGTGGCGTGCTGGGTGAGGCCCATCGCCCAGAGGGTCGAGGTCCGCGGACCCCGGGCGTACATCTCCGCCGCGGCCCGGATCGTCTCCGCCGGGATGCCGGTGACGCGGGCGCCGACCTCGAGCGTGTAGGGGGCCACCGCCGCCTTCACCGCGTCGAAGTCGTGCATCCGGCCGGAAATGAATGCGCTGTCGGTGAGGCCCGCGTCGATCACGTGATGCAGCATCGCATTGAAGAGCGCGACGTCGGTGCCGGGGAGCATCTGCAGGTGAATGTCGGCGAGGCGGGCGAGCTCGAGGCGCCGCGGGTCGGCCACGATGAGGCGGGCGCCCCGCGCCACGGCGCGCTTGATGAGCGCCCCGAAGACGGGGTGCGATTCGGTGGTGTTGGCGCCGGCGATGAAGATGACGTCGCAGGCTTCCTCGATCTCGCGCATGGAGCCGCTCGCCGCGGCGGTGCTCAGCGCGCGGTTCATGGCCGCCACCGACGTCGAGTGACAGAGCCGGGTGCAGTGGTCGAGGTTGTTGGTCCCGATGGCGCCGCGCACCATGCGCATGAAGGCGTAGTTGTCCTCGTTGGTGCACTTGGCGGAGGAGAGCGCGGCCAGCGCATCAGGGCCGTGCGTCCCCTTGATCCGGCGGAGCTCCTGCGCCACGAGGCTCATCGCCTCCTCCCAGGTCGCCTCGCGGAAGGCCTCGTACCACCCGGGCGGCGTCGCGACACGGTCCCGGACATCGTCGGTCCCGCGGCGGCCGCGGCCGGTGAGCGGGGGCTTCCCGACCTGGCGCTCCGGTGGCCGCGGCTTGCGGGTCCTCCCGATCTCCTCGATGAGGTGCCAGGGACCCTCGCGGTGGCGCGGCCACTCGCCGGTCCAGCGCCACGCGCCCGACGGCTCCCGCGTCCATTCGCGGCGAATGAGGGGACGGGTCAGGCGGTCCCGATGCTGCGGGAAATCGTAGCCGAAGCGGCCCTTCACGCAGGTCGAGCCCTGGTTCGGCGTGTTCTCCTCGATCCAGGGCGAGGTGACGCGCATGATCCGGCCGTCCCGCGCGTGGAGATCCACCTGGCAGCCGACCGCGCAGTAGGGGCAGACCGAGCGGACGACGCGATCCGGCGCGGCCAGCGCCTCGAGGCCGAAGCGCTCGCGGGGAATGAACTCGAAGATGGCGTTGGTCGGGCACACCCGGACGCATTCCCCGCACCAGGTGCAGCCGGCGTGATCGGGATCGCCATCCCCGCCGACGATGATCTCCGCGCTCATTCCCCGCTCGGCCACGTCGAGGACGCCCACTTCCTGGATGCTCTCGCAGGCGCGAACGCAGCGCGTGCAGAGAATGCAGAGGCTCATGTCGTGGCGGATCATCGCGTCGCCGGGGCGCTCGTCACCGGTGCGGAGCGGGAGCTCGTGGGCGGAGGCGGGCCTCGGGGACACGTCGTAGCGCACCACGTAGCGCTCGAACTCGTTGCGCGGGGCGGCGCGACCTCCGTTGGCGAGATGCTCGCCGGGATAGCGCTCGAGGAGAAGGGAGAGCACCCCGCGCCGGTTGGCGACCGCGGCCGCGGACTCGGTTTCGACTTTCATCCCGTCCACCGCAGCGGTGGCGCACGCCGGGATGAGCTTTCCCTGGCCTTCCACCGACACGAGACAGATGCGGCAGTTCCCCACGTTCGGGAGCTTCGGATACCAGCAGAGCGTGGGCACATCGACGCCGGCTCCCCGGGCAACGTCGAGAATCGTTGCGCCCGGTTCGAAGGGGAGGGAACGGCCGTTGAGCGTGAGCGTCGGCATGCCGGAGCCCGGAAAGGGGGGAAATTCGATACTAGGCGGGCGGGACCGACCGAGCAAGAGAGCCGCGATGCGCCGAGGGCGCGTCGCTCAGGGTGCGCTGCCTGTGGCGGAGCTGGTGTCGGCGGCGGACGGGCGGGTCAGCACCACACCGGGGCTCCGCCGAGCCGAACCGCGGCGGCGGGAGCGGGCCACTTCATCCCGTTCCCACCCGTCGTAGTCGCTCAGGAGCGCCTCGGGTGCGAGCCCGCCGGTGCCCGGCATGAGGACGTGGACCCCCGCCGCCGCCGTCAGCTCCTGCAGCTGGCGCAGGAAGCTCGCGCGGGAGACGGGGTCGATCTCGCCCATCGAGGCGACGTCGATCACGACGAGGTCGAGCGCCGCGCCGAAGTCCGGGAGCCAGCAGCCGGGCTGGACGAAGAAGCAGTCGGCGCTGGAGGCGAGGCCCTCGTTGGCCAGTCCCGACTCGACCCGCTCGACGGCGCCGAGGTCGGCGGCGATGAAGGTGACGAGGGCGTCGTACGCCGCCAGGAGGTAGGCGGCGGGCTCGGCAGCGGGCCCGACGACGAGAGTGACGTCCTCCGGCTCGAGGCGGGGGAGCAGCGCCGCGAGCGCGCAGTCGGGCTCGAGGCGCCAGTGGGTCGGCTCCCGCTGGGCGCGGCGGAGCCGGGTGTACTGCTGCCGCCAGCGGCTGAAGGCCGGGAGCTTGAGCCGCTTGACGATCAGCCGGTCCACCGCTTCCTGCATCAGGACTTCGGTCAGCAGGAACTGGCCCTCGCAGGAATCCTGCATCTCCGCGGCGGCCTCGCTCCCCAGTTCCATCAGCTTGGTGCGGCCGAGCGAGTTCTTGTAGGTCTCGATCCGCTGGAGCACGTACTCCTGGTACTGCTGCCGGAGCGACGGGAGGGGGCGCCGCTCGCGCGCCCGCGCGACCTCGGTGCCCCTCAGCATGGCTCGACGTGCACGACGACTTCGTCGATGCGGAGCTCGTCGCGGAGGCGCAGCTCCACCTGATCGGCGATCCGGTGGGCGCTCGCCACGTCCGCCCCGCCGTCCACCGCGATGGTGAGCTCGGCAAAGCGCGCGCTCGCCGCGATCCGGGAGCGGATGGCGTAGGCGGCACGTACGCCGCCGATCCGCTCCGCCTCCCCGCGGATGGTGGCGGCATCGTAGGCCCGCTCGTCGACGAGCGTCGGCATGGCGCGGCGGACGATCTCGTAGCCGGTGCGGGCCACGAAACCGGCGACGATGATCGCCAGCACCGGATCGGCCCAGCCGTAACCGGCGCGGGAGAGCCCGAGCCCGCCGAGCACGGCGAGGGTGATGTACACGTCCATGCGCGTATGCATGGCGTCCGCGAGGAGCAGCTCGCTGCCGAGCCGCCGTCCCGCCCGGGCTTCCCCTGCCGCCACCGCGATGTTCACCAGGAGCGTGATCCCGATGAGCGCAAAGGCGGTCGTGTCGATCTCCGGGGCCGATGCGCCGGCGAAGAGCCGCACCAGAGCGCCGCGGAGGAGCTCGAAGATGGACACGGAAAGGAAGACGACGATGAGGAGTGCGCCGAGGGTCTCGAACTTGGCATGGCCATAGGGGTGTTCGGCGTCGGGGCCCTTCGAGGCCACGCCGACGATGGCGAGGCCCACGATATTGTTCACGGCGTCGACCGCAGACTGCATGGCATCCCCGAAAACGGCGAGGGAGCCGCTCGCGACGCCGACGATGAACTTGACCGTGACGACGAAGAGATTCGCGATGAGAATGCCGGCGAGGACTCGGCGGATCCGGAGGTTCCGGGTCGTCGAGTCGGCAGTGCTCGGCATGGGTCCTAAGTTCGTAAGAGTGAATGTCGCTGTCAACGGAGCGGAGCGGGGGAGCGCGGGCGTGCGGGAACCCGGTGACGATCGCCGGGCACGACCCCTCCGCTGTTCCGCGCTCCGTTTTCCCGCCGCGCCCTTGCGCTGAGACATTTAGACAAATATCTTAACATTCATGGACAAGACCTTTCGCGCCCTTGCCGATCCCACCCGACGGCGGATCCTCGAGCTGCTCAGGGATCGCGACCTGGCAGCCGGCGAGATCGCGGCGGAGTTTCCCATCGCCTGGGCCTCGGTCTCCCATCACCTGCAGGTGCTGAAGGAGGCCGGGCTCGTCCTCGCCAGGCGGGAAGGGCAGTTCATCCGGTATTCGCTCAACACGACGGTGTTCCAGGAAGTCGTCCAGCACCTGCTCGACATCGGTCCCGCCCGGCGGCGGAAAGGAGCGTAGCCCATGCGCAAGATGGCTCCCGGAATCGTGGCGCTCCTGGCGGCGCTCGCCTTCGGCATCTGGGCGCTGCCCAACCTCCCGGAACAGGTCGTGACCCATTGGGGCCTGAACGGCGAGCCCGATGGGTGGTCCTCCCGGACGACCGCGGTGTTCATCCTCCCCGCATTCGGTCTGGGCCTGGCCGTGCTGCTCACGTTCCTTCCCCGGATCGATCCCCGCCGGGAGAGCTTCCCCGAGCACGCCGGCACCTGGTGGATTCTCGGCAACGGCATTCTCGTCTTTCTCGCCGTGATCCACATCGCCGCCCTCGGCTACAGCCTCGGCTGGCCGCTCCCCATCTCGCGGATCGTGGTGATCGGGGTCGGCGCCCTGTTCGTCCTCATCGGAAACTTCATGACCCGGATGCGACCCAACTGGTTCATGGGCATCCGGACGCCGTGGACGCTCTCGAGCGAGATCGCGTGGCGGAAGACGCACCGGGTCGGGGGTTATGGTTTCGTCGGGGGTGGGGTCCTGGCGATTCTGGCAGGCCTCCTTCGCCCGGAGTGGGCGCACTGGATCATGCTCGGATCGATCGGCGTGACGGTGATCGGCGCCGTGATCTATTCCTACTTCGTCTGGCGGGGCGAAACGGAGCGTGCGCGGGCAGAGGCGGGGCGATGAGCGCCGCCCTCGCGGGCGCGCTCGCGGGAGCGCTGATGATCACGTCCGGTTCGGCCGGGGCACAGGAGGGCGCGGCGACGGAGCACGAAGTCTTTCTCGGCGCCGCGCCCACCGCCCTCGCCGGGACGCTCACGCTTCCGGCGGGTGGCGGTCCCTATCCGGGCGTCGTGCTGGTGCACGGTTCCGGGCCGCATGACCGCGATGAATCCATCGGACCGAATCGCCCCTTCCGCGACCTCGCCGCGGGGCTCGCGGCGCGCGGGATCGGCGTGCTGCGCTACGAGAAGCGCACACGGACCTACCCGATGAGCTACGCCAACCGCGCGTTCACCGTGGACGACGAGACGGTGGACGATGCCCTGGCCGCGGTGGAGCTCCTCCGGGCCACCCGGCAGATCGATCCCCGCCGGATCGTGATCGTGGGCCACAGCCTCGGCGGGATGCTGGCGCCGCGAATGGCGGAGCGGGACAGCGCCCTCGCGGGCATCGTGCTGCTCGCGGGCGCCACCAACGAATCACTCCTGGAGATGGTGGAGCGGCAGATGCGCTTCCTGCGGACGCTTCCCGGGGCGGACACGGCCGCGCTCGACCGGCAGATGGAACTGCTTGCGCCGCTCATGGCCAGGATCCGGGCGCTCACCCCCGCCGATAGCGCTTCCACCGAGCTCCTGCTCGGCGCACCCGCCGCCTACTGGCTCGATCTGAATGCCTACGATCCGCTGGCGTCGGCCGCACGGCTCTCGCTGCCGATGCTCGTGCTGCACGGCGCCCGCGACTACCAGGTCTCGAGCGCGGGATTCGACGCGTGGCGGGAAGCGCTGGCGGGACGGGCGAATGTCTCGTTCCGGCTCTACCCGGGGCTCAACCACCTCTTCATCGCGGGGGAGGGACCAGGCGGTCCCTCGGAGTACGCGGTGCCCGGGCACGTGTCCGGCGCGGTGATCGGGGATATCGCGGAGTGGGTCGCGACGCTCACGCCGCGGTGAGAATGGCGCCCTTCAGGTAGCCCGTCTCGGGAACGGTGAGCAGCTCCGGGTGGTCCTGTCCCTGGCCGAGGAGGTCACGGAGGATCATCCGGCGGCCGCTGTCCGCGGCGGCATCGGCGAGCATCTGCATGAATTCCGGCCGCCGCACATGGAAGGAACAGGACGCGGTGACGAGGACGCCGCCCGGCGCCAGGATCCGCATCGCCCGCAGGTTGATCTCCCGGTAGCCGCGCAGCGCCTGCGGCACCGCGCTCCGCGACTTGGCGAATGCCGGCGGATCGAGCGCAATGGTATGAAAGCGCTCGCGCGCGCGCTCATACGCCCGCAGCGCCTCGAACGCATCGGCCTCCCGCCAGACGATATTCCCGAATCCGTTGAGCGCCGCGTTCTCGGCCCCGCGCGCGAGCGCCTCCCCGCTCACGTCGAGCGCCACCACCTCGGCGGAGCGCCGGGCGAGGTGCAGCGCAAACGACCCGTGGTAGGCGAAGCAATCGAGTGCGCGGCCGCCCGCGAGGGCGAGCGATCCGGCCAGCAGGCGAGCGGGGCGCTGGTCGACGAAGGCGCCGGTCTTCTGTCCGGTCCATGGCGCGGCGTAGTACCGCACGTCTCCTTCCCGGACCTCGATGCGCTCCGGCACCGTGCCGCGCGCGAGCTCGACCGCCAGGTCGAGGCCCTCCCGGCGGCGGACCGGCGCATCGTTCCGGAGGAGTATCCCCTCCGCCCCGAGCACCGCGCCGACTGCGTCGATCACCGTGTCGCGCATCGTTTCGAGGCCCGCCGACAGGATCTGCACCACCGCCCAGCGATCGTAGCGATCCACGACGAGCGACGGCAGTCCGTCGCCCTCGCCGTGGACGACACGATACGCCGAGGCGTCCACGCCGCTCCGCCGGCGGAGGGCGCTTTCGATCGCCTCGCGCCACCACGCGGCGTCCACCTCCCGCTCCGTGCGCTCGAGCAGCCGGAGCCGGATCTCCGAGCCGGGGGAGTGCAGCGCCTGGCCGAGGAACTTCCCGCGGCCATCGGCGACCCGGACGAGCCCCGCCTCCGCCGGCGCGTCGAGGACATCGCTCCGATAGATCCACGGGTGGCCGCGCACCCACCGCTCCGCGCCCCGTGGCGTGACGCGAACGGTGATCATCGGGCGGTGGCCGGGGGCTCCGTGTGGTGCTTGATTTGCGGCATGCGCAGCAATGTAGCCGCCATCGTCCGACTCATGCTCGTGACCGACGACCGCCTCGTGGCCGGACGCGACCTCGTCGCCCTGGCCCTCGAGGCGGAGCGGGGTGGGGTCACCTGCGTGCAGCTCCGCCTGAAGGATGCGGAGCCGCGCGCCCTCGTCTCGGCGGCGGCGGCACTCGTCGCCGCGCTTCGCGTGCCCGTGCTCGTCAACGATCGCCCTGATGTCGCCGTGATTGCGGGTGCCGCCGGCGTCCATCTTGGCCCCGGCGACCTGCCGCCCCGCCTCGCGCGGAGAGTCCTTCCGCCGCACGCCATCATCGGCGCGTCCGCGGGCTCGGCCGGGGAAGCGATCGCCGCCGGCGATGCCGACTACTGGGGCGTGGGGCCATGGCGGGAGACGGGAACGAAGGCGGATGCCGGGGCGGCACTGGGGAGCGCGGGCTTCGAGGCCATCGTGAAGGCGGCGGGCGGGCGGCCGTGCATCGCGATCGGCGGTGTGCTGGCAGGGGATGTGCCGGCGGTCTTGGCGGCCGGGGGCGCGGGAGTGGCCGTGGCGTCGGGGATCCTCGCGACGGAGCATGTCGCCGCCGCGGCGCGCGAATACGCCGAGCGGCTAGGGGCTTGACTCGGCGGCCCAGGCCCGGCGCGAGGCCGCCACCGCTCGCAGGTGCTCGCGGTAGGATCGGGTGAAGACGTGGCGGCCGTCCGGGTTCGCCACGAAGTAGAGATAGGGGACCGCCGCGGGGTAGAGCGCCGCCTCGATGCTCCGTTGCCCCGGTGAATTCACCGGCCCGGGCGGCAGACCGCGGTGCAGGTAGGTATTGTAGGGCGATTCGATCGCATAGTCCTTCTCGAACAGCCGCTTCTTGCGTTCGCCCGTCCGCAGCATGATGGCGTACTGCACCGTCGGATCGGCCTGCAGGGGCATCCCGATCCGGAGCCGGTTGTGGTACACCCCCGCGATCGTCTCCCGTTCATCGTCCGCGCGCGCTTCGCCCTCGACGATCGAGGCGAGTGCGAGGAGCTCCCGGCGCGAGAGCCGGAGCGAATCGAGTCGCGCATCCCACTCCGGCTTCCAGAGGCGGAGGAACTCCGAGCCGAGCCGGCGGACGAGTCCGCGGGCGGTCACGTCGCTCTCGAGCAGGTAGGTGTCGGGATGGAGGAAGCCCTCGAGCGTGGGCGCCACGATCCCGAGCGAATCCGCCAGGAGGGAATCGGTGGCGGCGGCGCGGAAGGAGTCGGCGGGAACACCCAGCGCGCTCTCGGCGAGAGCGCCGATGTCGGCGATCGTGAGCCCCTCGGGCACTGTGAAGCGCTGCTGCTCGCGCTGGCCCTCTGCGAGGATCCGGAGCAGCTCGGCGTGCGAGGTGCCCCGCGGGATCCGGTACACGCCTGCGTGCACCACGCGATCGGCGCCCCCGAGGCGCGCGCGAAGCTTGAGGAGGAGGCGGTTCCCGACCAGGCCGTGGGCGTCGAGCGAATCGAGCACCGCGGCGAACGTCGCGCCGGCGGGAACCACGATCCGTTCCGTGGTCCCGTCGGCGGGAGGCGCGCCGCCGCACGCGGCGAGGAGGAGCACGATCGGAAGGCAGCGTCGCATTCAGTCGTTCCGGCGGCGGTCGAGGAACTGCTGCAGGAGGATCGCGGCGGCGAGGGCGTCCACATCCCCTTTCCGGCCCCGCGTGCTCCCGCCCTGTTCGCGGATGGTCTGAAGGGCGCGCGCGCTGCTCATCCGCTCGTCCTGCAAGTATAGAGGGAGGCCGGTCCGCGCGGCGATGGCACCGGCGAGCTCACGCGCGGCGGTCGCCGAGGGACCCTCGTCGCCTTCGCCCGTGAGCGGGAGGCCGACCACGACGCCGGCCACCGGGCCGTGCTCGTGCACGAGCTCGAGGAACCGCGCCATGGGAAAGCGCTTCCCGGCGCGGCGTGTGAGGGTGGCGAGGGGAGAGGCGAGGAGCTGGGTCTCGTCGGAGAGGGCGAGTCCGATCCGGACCTCGCCCCAGTCGACGGCGATGATGCGGCCGGAACGGGGAATGGACATTCCGGTGCGCCGGTGATGGCCCGGGTGGGGCGGGTCCCTGACCCGTCCCTACTGGGCCATCGTGGCGAAGAATTCCTTGTTGTTCTTCGTCCGCTTCATCCGCTCGAGGAGGAATTCGAGCGCCTCCACCGGCGGCATGTCGGCCAGGAAGTTCCGGAGGAGGTAGACCCGGTTGAGCTCGTCCTTGTCCATGAGGAGCTCTTCCTTGCGGGTCGAGGTGCGCTGGATGTCGATGGCGGGGTAGATGCGGCGATCCGCGAGGCGGCGGTCGAGGACGAGCTCCATGTTGCCGGTGCCCTTGAACTCCTCGAAGATCACTTCGTCCATCCGGCTGCCCGTGTCGATGAGCGCCGTGGCGATGATGGTGAGGCTGCCGCCCTTGTCGATGTTGCGCGCGGCGCCGAAGAAACGCTTCGGCTTCTGGAGCGCGTTGGCGTCCACGCCGCCGGAGAGAATCTTCCCGGAATGGGGGACCACCACGTTGTGCGCGCGGGCGAGTCGGGTGATGGAGTCGAGGAGGATGACCACGTCGCGCCCGTGCTCCACGAGCCGCTTGGCCTTCTCGATCACCATGTCGGCCACCTGCACGTGGCGGTCGGCCGGCTCGTCGAAGGTGGAGGAGATCACCTCGGCCTTGACGTTCTCCTCCATGTCCGTGACTTCCTCGGGCCGCTCGTCGATGAGCAGGACGATGAGCACGATCTCGGGATGGTTCTCGGAAATGGCGTTGGCGAGCTTCTGCATGAGGATCGTCTTGCCCGCCTTCGGCGGAGCGACGATCAGGCCGCGCTGGCCCTTGCCGATCGGGGAGAGCAGGTCCACGACCCGCATGGAGAGGTCGCCCGTCTTCCGCTCGAGCCGGATCCGCTCGTCCGGATAGCGGGGCTTCAGGTTGTCGAAGCCGATCCGGTGCTTGGTCTTCTCCGGCTCCTCGAAATTGACGCTCTCGACCTTGAGGAGGGCCAGATAGCGCTCCCCCTCCTTCGGGGGCCGGACCTGGCCCATGACGGTGTCGCCGGTGCGCAGATCGAACCGCTTGATCTGGCTCGGGCTCACATAGATGTCATCGGGCCCGTAGAGATAGTTCCAGTCCTGGCTGCGCAGGAACCCGTATCCCTCCGGCAGGATCTCGAGCACGCCCTCCCCGCGGATGACCGTATCCTTGTCGAGCAGCGACTGCTCGATCTTGAAGATGAGGTCCTGCTTGCGGAGGCCGGAGTAGTTGGTGATGTTCAGCTCTTCGGCCAGCGAATGCAGTTCCGCGACAGACTTCTGCTTCAGTTCAGCGATATCCACGGAGGGAGCTCCGAGCGGGTTGGCCGCCAGGTATTGCGGCCGAGGGGTGGTGTGGGATGTGTCCTGCGTATGTGCGGATCGTCGATGACTCGGCGGATCGTGTGTCTGCTGGGGAGTTCCGGGGGCGCAGAGCGCGAGATACGGGGAATGGGGCCGCGGCGCGACCGGAGTGCAAGGTGGGAAGCTAGAGGGGGCCCTATCGTCCGTCAAGAGGATTCACGCCCGGGCCGACGCCCGCTGGGTTGCCGGTGGATGAGCTGACCCCGTCCTTCGAGGCGTGGCGGATCGTCCGCCTCGGCAGCCGGGAAGTGATCGATGCGGTGGTGGCGCCGGAGCACCGGGGCCCCTCTCCCGCCCTCGCCGCCGCCCTCCGCCGCTGGCGCGGGGCGCACTACTGGACCGATCCCGCGCACGGGGGTCTGGTCCTGGTCCGCGCCATGGGACCCGACCGCGCGGAACGCTGGTTCCTCCACGGCCTCCTCATCCTCCTCACCGTCGTCTGCGCGCTCGGCGCGGGTGCTGCGCTGGCGGGGGCGTGGACGCCGCCCCGGCCGCCCCGGGATCTCGGCGCCATCGCGGGCACCGTCGCGAGCGGGGTCGGCTTCTTCACGCAGGTGGCGGGCGGCGAATGGCGGGACATCCTCGCCGGCTCCGCCTTCGCCTTCCCGCTCCTCGGCATCCTCCTGATTCACGAGCTGGGGCATTACATCGCGGCGCGCCGGTACGCCATCGACGCCTCGCCGCCCTTCTTCCTTCCCGTGCCGCCGACCCTTTCCCCGATCGGGAGCCTTGGCGCCTTCCTCCGCCTGCGCACCCCGGTGCTCGACCGGCGGCAGCTGCTCGATGTCGGGGCCGCGGGCCCCCTCGCCGGATTCGTCATCGCCGTCGCCGTGCTCGTCTGGGGATATTCGACGTCGGAGGGTCTCTCGCTCGGACCGGAGACGGCGGGGGAGTTCGTGACCTTTGCGGGGAGGCAGATCTACCTGGGCGATTCCCTGCTGACCTGGGGCCTCCGCTCCTGGTTCTTTCCCGATGCCGCCGCCGTGTACCTGAGTCTCCCCGCATTCGCCGGATGGGTCGGGGCGTTCATCACCGGCCTCAACCTTCTCCCGCTGAGCCAGCTCGACGGCGGGCACGTGCTCTACGCCCTCCTCGGCAGGCGCCAGGCGGTGGTGGGCGGGCTCACCCTGCTCGGCCTCGTGGTGCTCGGGGCGTTTTCACCGAGCTGGTGGGTGTGGGCCTTCGTGGCGCTCCTCGTCGGCGGTGGGCGCTGGACCCATCCCTCGGTGCTCACGCCCGACCGGCCGGTGCCTCCGCGGCGGCGGTGGATCGGGTGGGCCTGCGTGGCGGTCTTCCTGCTGACGTTCGTACCGGTGCCGTTCACGCTCTGAGCGCGCGCGGGAGCATTGCGCCGCATCGCGCCGTTCATCATGTTGTACGAGATCCGCGGCTCTGCGGATCGCTTCCGTTCTCACCGACGCTGGAGGCGCGCTGATGAATCTGCAGAGCGTGCGCATGCCGGCGCGCGATCCGCGCGAGCCGCTCTCGCACGAGCTTCAACCCCTGCAGCTGGCAGGCCGGATGGTGGGTGTGACGCTCGCCGTGCGTCTGGCGGACGACGGCGCGTGGCGGGGGCGCCTCCGCTTCTCCGGGGCGGGCGATGACCCGGACGAGCGCGAGACCGCGGAGATCTTCTGCGGCGAGACCGAAGACGATCTGTGGCAATCCGTCCAGCGACTCCGCGAGCACCATTTCCGCGATCTCTTCCGTTCCCTCGCCTGAGGCGTCATGACCGAGCCCGACCGCGTGAGCAAGCTGCGCCACGACCTCTCCAACCCGCTCTCCGCGCTCCTCGCCGAGACCCAGCTCCTGCTGCTGAATCAGGCCCAGATCGATCCGGAGACGGTGGCCGGGCTGAAGGAGATCGAGGGACTCGCCATCCGGATGCGCACGCTCCTCAGGGACGCGTCGTAGCGGAGCGCGGGCCCCGGAGGGTGTGCGCGGCACCCGCGCCCAGGTAGGCGGCGAGGAAGAGGAGGCTGAGGCCGCTCGCCAGGATCCGCCCGCCCCAGCCCAGCTCGCTCGTCGACACGAACCCCTCGATCAGACCCGCGACGACCAGGCAGGTCACGGCGGCGCCGACCATCCGGATCGCCCGGCGCCCCGCGAGCACGAGCGCGTCGCCCCGCGCGAGCTCGCCCGGGGCGACGAGCGTGAGCCCGAGCATGAGCCCGGCGGCGCCCGCCACCCAGATGGCAAAGAGCTCGAGGGCCCCGTGGCCCACGATGAAGCGGGCGAGGTAATCGAAGAGCCCGACATTGGCGAAGTGGCCCGCAGCGGCGCCGAGCTGCAGTCCGTTGAACCCCAGGAGCACGAGCGAGCCGATGCCGAGGAAGATCCCGCCCGCAAAACAGTAGAAGGCGACGCGGACGTTGTTGGCGATGATCCCCGAGGCGGCGAGCGTCCGGCCGGACGGAGCGACTTCGACGAATCCCTCGCCCGCGGCGCGGCGTGCGGTTCCCACCTCGGCGCGATCGAGCATGACATCGGGCAGGACCTCCGCGGCGATGGCGGGCCGCTCGCGGAGGAGGCGGAACCCGATCGTGCCGGGGATCATGAAGGCGAGGAACGCCGCGGCGACATACCAGCGACTGGCGATCACCGCGGCGGGACATTCCTGCACGAGCACCCGCCAGGCGCCGGAGAAGCCGCCCCGGTCGCCCCGGTAGAGCACGTTGTGGCCCGCGGCCACGAGTCGCTCCACCCGATGCAGCGTCGCCGGCGCAGCGCGATACGTCCGGAGCCGGGCGAGGTCCGCCGCGATCTCCCGATACCGCGCGGCGAAGTCGGGAAGCTCCTCGGCCCGGAGCACGTCGAGGCCCCCGGCGGAGGCTCGGGCGGCGAGCCGGTCGAACTCGTCCCAGCGCGTCGCCTGGCGAGCGGCCAGCTGGTCCGCGAGCCCTCCCGCGGCCGCGCCGCGGGCACCCATGCGTCCCCGACGGCGTGCGGACTCGTCGCGGTGCAGCTCGAGGAGCCGGGTGGGGAGGTCCGCCTCGTCGGGGGGATACGCGCCCAGCGCGCCCTCGAAGCGCGCGGCCAGTCCGGCGGCAAGCCGCGCGCGCGACGCCGGGGCCAGCTCGTCGGCGCGGTCAGCGAAGGTGTCGAGGATCCGGAACTCCTCCTCGCCGAGGAGGGGTGCCACGAGGAGGGCGGCGGATTCGGCAACGGCCGGCTCGGGCGAGACGAGTCGCCGCTCGATGGGGCGGTCCCGCACGACCACGGTGCCGGCCGCCATGTCGCCCAATCGCTTGGCGCGCGGGTGCAGCGCCACGAGCACGGCGCCGGCGAGGTACGGTGGAGGAAGGAAATCGGCGAGGCGCAGGAGATTGCGCACCGCCGCGGCGCCGATCGTGACGGGATGTCCCGTGTCGGCCACCACGCGGAGTCCGAGGGCGCGCTTCCCGGGTGTCTGCCCCTGGCGGAGGCCCTCGAAGAACGTGAAGTAGCCGTACCAGCCCGCAAAGGCGATCATGAGGAGCAGCGCGCTCGCGAGACGGCCCGGCGCATAGCCCAGCCGCGCGAGCAGGAGCAGGAGGAGCATCCCCGCGACCCAGATGCCCACCAGGAGGAGCATGTCGAGGAGCGCGGCCGCGGCGCGGGAGCCGAGACCGGCAATCTCGTAGTCCAGCGTGACATGCTCCGGCGTCTCCACCAGGAGATGCTGGCGGAGGTCGGAACGCGGAGACGAGGGCATGCAGCGATTCTACCGGATCATTCCCTTCAAGGCGAGGTGAGGCTCATGGCCGCAGTGACGCTCAGACCGCTCTCGACCGGCGAAATCCTCGACCATGCCTTCGGGCTCTTCCGCCAGCTCTTCGTCCCGCTGGTCGTAGTTCAGGTCATCTGCTCCTCGGTTCCTCTGCTCATGAATCTCTACGTCGCCGCGAGTGGAACGCAGAACCCGCTCGTCACCCTCGTCATCTATCTGGTGGCGTTCATCCTTGGCGCCCTGGCGAGTGCCGCGACCGCGTACATCATCTCGGAGAACTACCTCGGCCGGCCCCTGGGCGCCCGCGATGCGCTTGCCCGCGCCGTGCCCCGCATCGGCGACGTGATGATTCTCTCGCTCGGCGTCGGTTTCGTGGTGGTGATCGCCGCCCTTCCCGCGCTGCTCGTGATCGGGGCCGGGGGCGCGTATGCCGCCCTCGGGGGGACGAGCGGAACCTCCGCCGTGGGAGGAGGGGTGGCGCTGATGCTCGTGGGCCTGGCCCTGCTGGTGCTTCCCTTTGCGGTCTTTTCGGGGCTTTCGATCGCGACGCCGGCGCTGGTGCTCGAGCGCATCCCGGCGGGCCGCGCGATGAGCCGGTCGTGGCAGCTCACGAAGAAATCCCGGCTCCGCATCATCGGCCTTCTCTTCGTGGTCCTGGTGATCGTGATGATCCCGATGTTCGGCATCGGCGCGCTGGCCGGGATCTTCGGGACCGACGAGTCGCGCGGGGGGATCGTATTCGTCACGGCGGTGACGGGCGTCATCTCGCTGATGATCACCCCGCTGCTCTATTGCGTCCTCACCCTGCTGTACTACGATCTCCGCGTGCGCAAGGAAGGCTACGACCTCGAGGTGCTGGCGGCGGAGCTCCCCGCCTGAGCCCGATGCTCCAGACGGCTCCGGACTCGCTCCGCGCGGCACTCGACTCGGTCTTCCGGTCCGGGGTCTACGCCTGGCGACCCCGCGACGAGACGGGCTCCGCGATCGTCCGGTGGTGGCAGCGGCTCCTCGCGTGGCTGGCCGCACTCCGCGAGGACAATCCGCTGGTCTTCCGCGTCCTGGTGGCCGTGCTGGTCCTGGTGCTCGTGGCGATCATCGCGCACGCCGCGTGGATCCTGGTGCGGACCGTGCGAGGAGCCGCCAGGCCGGTGACGGACGAGGTCGCCCCGGGCGAGGGAGCACGACGGGATGCAGCGTGGCATCTGGCGGAAGCGGATCGCGCGGCGGGCGAGGGACGCTACCGCGAGGCGCTCCAGCTCGCGTTCCTGGGCCTGGCGCTGACCCTCGATGCGCGCGGCGCCCTCCGCTTCCATCCGGCAAAGACCCCCGCGGAATATGCGGCGGAAGCGCGGCTGGGGGACGCCGACCGCGCCCGGCTCCGGGACCTCGTGCGGACGCTGTATGCCTGCGCCTTCGGCGGCGCCGCCTGTGGACGAGACGAGTATGCGCGCTGGCGCGCTCTCGCCACCCGGGAGTGGCATGCGCCCGCGCACTGAGCTCGCACTCGCGGTCGGGACCGTCACGCTTCTCGGGCTCATCGTGACGGCGATCGGGAGCCGCGGCGCGCGTCCCGGCGACGACGATGTGCGCCGCTCCACCTATCTTGCCGGCCCCTTCGGCGCGCGCGCCTGGGCGGATGCGCTCGAGCTGCTCGACATCCGAGTGAGGCGCCACCGTGGCCGGACCCGGGATCTCACCGCCGCCGGCGTGGCGGCGCCGGGTGTCGCATTCGCCGCGCTGGATCCCGTCGCGCCGCTCACGCCGCTCGACGGCGTCGAGCTCGTAGCCGCGGCGGCGGCCGGGAGCGAGCTCCTCCTGGCCGGACGCGGGAGCGAGGCGGTGATGGCCTGCTACGGATACGGGATCGAGCCGAGTCCGGGCGGGAAGGCGGTCGTCCTCGGTGATACGCTGGAGGTCGCGGCGCGGCTCAGCCGGCTCTCCGACTCGGTGGCCCGCCGCCGCTCGCTCCTCGACGACGGATCCGATGTGGCGTGCGGGCCGGTGCCGGCCCGCGTCGAGCGCCTCCTCGATACGATCGAAGGCGAGCCGATCGCCCTTCGGCTGTCTCCCGATTCCGGTGGAGCCGTGACGCTCGTGGCCGACGGCCGGCTCTTCACGAACCGGGCGCTCCGGGAGAGCTCAGCCGGGGAGCTCGCGCTCGGGTTCGTTGCCGGCCGGGTCGGGACGGTAGTCGTCGACGAGTATCATCAGGGCTTCGGCCCCGCGGGCGGGATGCTGGCCGCAGCGCGGGCGTGGCTCCTGAGCTCGCCCCTGGGATGGGCGATGCTCCAGCTCTTCGGCGTCGCGGTGATCGCACTGCTGGCGGGCGCCGTGCGCTTCGGGCCGGCGCGCCGCGTGATCGTCCGCACGCGCCGGTCGCCGCTCGAGCATGTGCGGGCACTCGCGAACGCGCTGGCGGCGGCTCGCGGACACGACGAGGCCGTCGATCTCCTCATTCGCGGGCTCCAGCGGCGCCTGGCACGGGCCGGGGAGCGATCGCGGGTCGAGCCGCGGGAATGGCTCGCCGAGCTGGCGCTTCAGGTACGCACGCCCGCGTCGCAACGCGCCGTCGCGACGCTGCAATCCATCCGTCGCGGACGCATCGGCGCCGAAGGCGTCCGCCGCGCCGCACTAGCCGTGGAGGATGTGTGGCAGGATCTGAGACCATGATCTCCCCGCGCGATATCGAGGCCCACGCCCGCACCGGCGGCGCCGTCGTGGCGCAGCTGGAGCAGGTGGTGCTGGGCCAGCCGGCGGCAATCCGGGAGGCGTTCGCGGCGCTGGTGGCGCGGGGCCATGTCCTTCTCGAGGGCGTGCCCGGGACCGCCAAGACGCTGCTCGTCAGGGCACTGGGCCGGGTGCTGGGGCTCGAGTTCCGCCGCATCCAGTTCACGCCGGACCTCATGCCCTCGGACATCACCGGCGTCAACCTGCTCGGGGCGCAGGCGGGATTCACCTTCCGGCCGGGCCCGCTCTTCGGTGACCTGATCCTCGCCGACGAGATCAATCGCGCGCCCGCCAAGACGCAGGCCGCCCTGCTCGAGGCGATGCAGGAGCGGAGCGTCACGGTGGACGGCACGTCGCATCCGCTGTCCGCCGCCTTCACGGTCTTCGCCACCCAGAACCCGATCGAGTTCGAGGGCACCTATCCGCTCCCGGAGGCGGAGCTCGACCGCTTCCTCGTGAAGGTGGTTCTCGGATATCCGGAGGCGGTGATCGAGCAGGGCATCCTCGCACGGGTCCTGGGCGGCTTCGAGTCGGATGAGCCGGACAGCTTCGGGATCGCCCAGGTGCTCGACGCGGCCGGCCTCGCGGCACTCCGCGCCGCCGCCCGGCGCGTGCACGTGGAGGAGAGCCTCACCGAGTACATCACGGCCATCGTGCGGGCGACGCGCGCGGCCCCCGCGCTCACGCTCGGCGCCTCGCCCCGCGCGAGCGTCGCCCTCCTCAAGGTGGCGCAGGCGACCGCGCTGCTCGACGGCCGCGGCTTCGTCACCCCGGACGACGTGAAGCGCCTGGCGCCCGCCGTGCTCCGCCACCGGGTGGTGGTGGCACCCGAGCTCGAGCTCGAAGGGGTGTCGGCGGACGCGGCGCTCGCCTCGGTGCTCGAAGGGGTGCAGGTCCCGCGCACGTGATCGTCCCGACCCGCCGCTGGCTGATCGGCGGCGTACTCCTCTCGGCGCTCGCGCCACTGGCGCTCGTCTGGCCGGATGCCAGCGCGCTCTTCCTCCTGGCCGACGCCGCCTGGCTCGGCCTTTTCCTCCTGGATGGGGCAGCCGCGGGGAATGGCGCGCTCGATGTGACGCGTCATCCCCCTGCGGCCTTTTCCGCCGGGCGCACGCTCGACGTCGAGTATCGCTGGGCGCTGGATCGGCGCCGGTCGCAGGCGATCCGCGTGCGCGAGCTCTTTCCCGCGCCGCTCGGCGGCGCCTCAGTGTCGGGCCGGTCACTGTCGCTTCATCCGGGCATCACGCTCGAGCGGCTTCCCGTGATGCCGGTCCATCGGGGCCGGGGCGGGGGAGGGCGGATCGCGGTGCGGCGCCTCGGACCGCTCGGCCTCGCCTGGAAGCAGGAGCGGTTCGAGCGGCCGTGGGAGGCGACGGTTTTCCCGAACCTCGGGGCGGCGGCCCACCGGGCCCTTCCGAGCCGCGCCGCGCGCCGGCGGGAAGTGGGGCTCCGAAGCATGCGGCGGCCCGGCGAAGGGCGGCTCTTCGAGAGTCTGCGTGAATGGATCCCGGGCGAGGACACCCGGATCATCGACTGGAAGGCGACGGCGCGACGCGGCAAGCCGATTGCACGCGTGTACGAGGACGAGCGCCGGCAGCAGGTGCTCCTGGTGCTCGATGCCGGTCGTCTGCTCACCGCGGAATCCGACGGCGTGCCCCGGCTCGAGGCGGCGATCGGCGCTGCGCTCCGGCTCGCCCACGCCGCCGTCGAGCACGACGATGACGTCGGGGTGCTCGTGTTTGCCGATACGATCCAGGCCTTCGCTCCGCCGAGGCGCGGCCGCCGTGGCCTGCGCGCAGTCCTGGGCGCACTCGCGATGACCGAGGGCCGACTGGTCGAAAGCGACTATCCGTCCGCCTTCCGCTACCTTGCCGCGCGGAGCCGGAAGCGCGCGCTCACCGTGCTCTTCACCGACGTGATCGACCGCACCGCGAGTGCCGCGCTCGTGGCGCAGACCGCCTCGCTCCGGCCACGCCACCTGCCCCTCGCCGTGACGCTCCGCGACCCCGCCCTCGAGCGCGTCGCCTCGGCCCGGCCGGAAACGGAGCTGGCCGCGTTCGAGCGCGCCGCGGCCGAGGAGCTGATGCTCGCGCGCGATGAAGCGCTGCGCGTCATGCGGCGACAGGGAGTGGTGGTGCTGGACGTGCCTCCCGCGGGAGCGGGAGACGCGGTGGTGGAGGGGTACTACCGGCTCAAGCGGCGCGGACTCCTCTGAGCGGCGTTTCGCCGCGCGTCAGACCGCCGGTACCAGCGCGGCGCAGACGGGAAACTCCGCGGCGAAGGCCTCGACACAGGACGCATCGAGCTGGGTGCCCGAGACGCGATGCAGCTCCTCGAGCGCATCCTCCGGCGACCAGGGCGCGCGATAGGGTCGGCGCGTCGTCATGGCGTCGAAGGTATCCGCGACGGCGATGATCCTTGCCTCGATCGGGATCGCGTCGCCTTCGAGCCCGTCGGGAAAGCCGAGTCCGTCGATCCGCTCGTGGTGGGAGCGGACGCACCGCAGCACCGAGGGCGTCTCATGCGCGAGCGGCGAGAGCATCTGCTCGCCCAGGGCCGGATGCTCGCGGATCTGGCCGAACTCGTCGTCCGTCAGCGTCCCCGCCTTGTGCAGGACCGCCTCGCGCGTGCCGATCTTGCCGATGTCATGCAGCTCTCCGCCGAGCCGGATCTGATCCACCGCCACCGGGTCGAACCCGAGCCGCCGCGCAGTGGCCACCGCATACTGGCTCACCCGGATCGAGTGGCCGCGCGTGTAGGCATCCTTCGCCTCGAGCGCCCGCGCCAGCATCTGGACGCCCTGGAGGAAGAGCTCCTGGATCCGCTCGGCCTGCTCGTGGACCCGGCGCTCGAGATTGGCCTGGTAGAACCGGTTCTGGGCCACCAGGGCGCGCTTCTCGAGCGCACGGATCACGCGCGCCTGCAACTCATCGAGTGACACGGGTTTGACGAGGAAATCCGCGGCGCCGAGGTGGAGGCATTCGACCGCGGTTGCGGTGTCGGTGGCGCCGCTCAGGAGGATGACGGCGGTATCGGGGTGCCTCCGGCGGACCTCGTGGAGAAGTCCCATGCCGTCGAGCTCCGGCATGCGCATGTCCGAGACGATGAGGGGAACCTCTCCGGTTGCGCTCAGCAGCTCGAGCGCCTCCTGTCCCGACGCCGCCTCGAGGCACG
>DASTYH010000024.1:0-3212 GCA_035765075.1 Gemmatimonadales bacterium | reverse complement strand
GAACGTCGCACGATCGGCGATCGTCTCCGGATCGAAGACGACGACATCGGCCGCGAGCCCTGGAGCCAGGCGCCCGCGATCGGTGAGCCGGATCCGGGAGGCGGGGAGCGCGGTCATCCGCCGTATCGCCTCGGCGAGCGTCAGCACACCCCGCTCCCGCACATAGCGACCAAGCACGCGCGGAAAGCTCCCGATCCCGCGCGGGTGCGGGCTGCCGCGGCGGGTCGGCCCATCCACGGCAAAGCCGCCACCGTCGGTGCACACCATCGCCTGCGGGTGCGCCAGGATCCGCTCGAGATTCGCCTCGCTCATGGCGAATCCCACCATGCCCACCGATCCCTCGCTCCTGCCAAGCATTGCCACGGCGAGCTCATAGGGATCGCTGCCGAGCGCAGCCGCGTGGCTCCCGAGCCGCCGCCCCTCCGCAGCGCGATCGGCCTCGGCGCGCACCGAGGTGATGAGCACGTTGTCCCACCCGCCGATCAGCTCCACCTTGGCGAGCACGTCCTGGCGGATGCGTGACGCGGTGGCGCTGTCGCCGAGCCGGGCGAGGAACGCCTCGGTCCCCCCGTCACGGCTCCAGACCGGAAAGAGATTGGTGAGCCCCGTCGAATAGGCGAGGTAGGGGTAGCGATCGAAGGTCACGTCCACGCCGTCGCGCCGCGCCCCGTCGATCCGCGCAAAGACGTCGTCGAGCTTCCCCCAGTTCCGCGGCCCCTGCGTCTTGAGGTGCGAGATCTGGAGCGGGCAGCCGGCGCCCCGCGCCACCGCCAGCGACTCGTCGATCGCGTCGAGGAGCCGGTCGTCCTCGTTCCGCATGTGGGTCGCGTAAGGCAGCCGCCGCGCGGCGAGCGGCCGCGCCAGGGCGATGAGCTCGTCGAGGGAGGCGAACGCACCCGGCGTGTACTCGAGGCCGGAGGAGGCGCCGCAGGCGCCCTGCGCGAGCGCCTGCTCGACGAGGGCGGTCATCCGGGCGAGTTCCTCCGCCGTCGCGGGACGGTCGTCGTCTCCCACTACCGCGCCACGGATCGTCCCGAGCCCCACCATGGAAGCGACGTTCACCCCGGGCGCGAGCCGCGCGATCCCGGCGAACCACTCGGTGAAGGAGCCATCCGGCGCGCCGGTGGCGCGGGAGCCGCCATCCTGCCCCGCAACGATCGTGGTGATCCCCTGCCGCACCATCGATTCACCGCGGGGATCGGCGCCGAGCCCGCCGTCGCCGTGCGAGTGCATGTCGATGAAGCCGGGACACACCGCCTGCCCGCGCGCGTCGATCTCCTCACTGCCCTTTCCGATCCCCGTTCCCATCGCCGCGATCCGACCGCCGGTGATTCCCAGGTCCCCGGCGAATCCGGGGCGCCCGGTGCCGTCGAAGAGCGTTCCGGCACGGATCACGAGGTCATGGGAAGCCCGGCGCGGCAGGAAGACCGGCCACCCGGAGGCGGCGGCCACGGCGGCGCCACCGGTTGCGAGAAAATCCCGGCGTGAGGGTGTCATGCGGGGAAGGTACGCCCGCCGGGAGAGCGGGAAAAGATCGGACGCGCCGCCTTTGCCCGCCCGGCCCATCACGGTATCGTTCGCCGATGCGAAACCTTCTTCCCGCAGTCTCGATGGCCCTTGCGCTCGCCGCCTGTGCCCAGGAAACCCCCGAGCCCGCCGACAAGTCCGCCGACACCTCCGCGGGAACGTCCGCCGCCCCAGCGGGCGAGCGCCTCGCCTCGCCGCGCGATACGGCCGTCGCCGTCATCGGTGGCGACACCGTGCTGGTGGACTACGGCCGACCGTCCCGCCGGGGGCGCGAGATCTTCGGCGCGCTCGTGCCCTGGGGCCAGGTGTGGCGCACCGGCGCCAACGGCGCCACGACCCTCGTCCTCGGCGGCGCGGCGGAGCTCGGCGGAACGCCGGTGGCCGCCGGCACCTACACGCTCTATTCGCTGCCGACGCCGGAGGGCTGGACGCTCATCGTCAACGGGCAGTCGGGACAGTGGGGAACGGAATACGCGGAGGCGCGGGACGTGGCGCGGATCCCGATGACCGTTTCGCGGATCGAGCCGGTGGACACGTTCCGGATCGAGGTTGCCGGGGGGGAGACGGAGGGACGGCTCACCTTTGCGTGGGACACGCTCCAGGGAACCGTCACCCTCCGCGCGCGCTGACGGAATTCCAGCGGCGCACGCCGCGGCTCAGGTCGCCGGCCGCCGACTGAGGAGGAACACCTTGACCTCGGGCTTCGCCTTGTAGTTGAGGGCGGGAAGCTCTTCGGCGACGAAGCCGGGGTTGGCGGCCAGGAACTCCTCGAACGCCTTGCGCTCGCCCAGATTCCGGTCGGCCAGGCCCGAGGAGTTCCAGTCATCGAAGAAGATGACGGCGTGCTCTCCGAGCAGTGGGCCGGCAAAGGCGAGCGACTCGACCGAGGAGGAGTAGAGGTCGCAGTCCACCATCAGCACGCTGGCGCGCCGGATCCGGTGGCGCTCGCGCGTCTCGGGCGTCAGCGTGTCGCTGAACCATCCCTTGATCAGCGTGACGCGGTCCTCCGGTACGCCCTTCTTCCTGAGATAGCGGCGCGTCATGCCGAGGCTCGAGCGGAACTGCCCCGGTACCCAGACCGCGTCGTCCTCCTCGCTGGCGGAGCCGGGAAGACCCTCGAAGGAGTCGAAGCCGAAGAGTCGTACGTGGTCGAGCCCCGCCCGGCCGAGCGCCTCGTGCATGCAGGCGAGCGACGAGCCGTAGAAGACGCCGAACTCGAGGAAATCGCCAAGCTCCGATGCGGGCTGGCGATCGAGCAGGAGCTTCCAGGCATCTTCGTACGCGCGGGTGAGCCGCTCGTGATCGGAGAAATAGCTCCGGCCGCGGCGCGCGCGGAGGCGGATCCGCTGATTGTCGATCCAGACCCGCGTCGCATGAGGCAGACGGCTGTACATGTCCCGGGCGCGCCAGCTGAGGCCGGCCATGATGCGGCGGGGGGTGAGATCCATGATCGGGCTCCTCGAGAATTCGCTGATCCGCCGGATCAGAGGCACGAGACATGCCACCGGGGCCGCCGCAGGCGGGGCCCGGAGCGCAAGATGCCGGCCCACGGCGCCGGGATGCGTGGCGGGAGCGCCACATCCCTGACGCCCCGAAACAGTGACGGTGGTTGGGTGAAAGTCAATCTCTTTCCGGGTCCGAATGCTGACAGACGCTCGTGATCTCACCGCTGGTACCACCCTCGA
>DASTYH010000023.1:0-6347 GCA_035765075.1 Gemmatimonadales bacterium | reverse complement strand
GACTTCTCCGTGAAGCGGAACGAGAGGTTCTGCAGCTCCGCTTCGTACTCGGCGAGCGCCTTGAGGGAGTTGTTCAGGTCGGCCGACACGCCCGTCGACTGGATGGTCTGCAGCTCCGCGCCGACCGGTTGCCCGCTCCGGGCGCGCTCGAGCACGCTGCCGAGTCGCGCGCGATCCTGCTTGATTCGCTCCAGCTCCGCCCGCTTCATGAAGTAGTCGGTCATCACCGTGTTCTGGGTGAGACCGATGCCCGGCGCCACGGCTGTGGCCTGGGTGGGCTGGGTGATCGTGCGGGTCTGGAAGCTCGCCAGGCGGGAATCGGCGACCTTCAGCGACTCGCCGACCGACTGGAGCTTCTCTTCGAGCGTGATGGCGGTCGCCGTGGTCCGGCGGCGCTTGAGCTCGCCCGCATAGTTGACGAAGCGGTCGCCGATGCGGTTGAGCGTGCGCGTGAGGCGCGCCGGGTCGGCTCCGCTCAGTGTGACGAGGAGGAAGTTGCCCTCCTGCATCATGTTCGTGACGATGTCCTTCTGGAGCGCCATGCCGGCGTCGCGAGGCGTCACGAGATTGAACCGGATCTCCCGGTCCTTCCCGAGGATCGCCGCCGAGGGCTTCCAGAGCATGCCGAGCCGTGCGCCGATCGAGTCACCCACCGCCCCCTGATCGAGCGTCCGGCCCTGACTCGTCCGGAGCGTGAAGCGCTTGCCGGCTTCGTCCACTTCGAGGATGTACGACGCCGGGCGCCAGGGCCAGCGGGCATCGAATCCCTTGAAGAGGAGCGAGTCCCCGACATTCTCCGGCTGCAGGAAGAGCTTCTCCTGGACCACGACGCTGTCGAGCACCTGGGCCGTGGTGAGCAGCTGGACCCAGTTCTGCCCCTCGATCAGGCCCTTGCTCTCGCCGAGCTGACGCTCGCCCCCGCCTTCCGGGGCGCGGATGTAGATCGTGGAATTGACGGTATAGACGGGGTCGATGAACCGGGTGGCGAGGAGGCCGATTCCGGTTCCCACCACGACGACCGCCAGTATGAGCCAGCGGTAGCGCCGGATGGCCGCGATGTACCGCCCCAGCTGGACCCCCCCTTCCGCCTCCATGGGGGGGAGGGGGGGCGCCTGGGGAACGGACACGGCCGTCTGGCCGGTATAGGGCTCTACCGCGCTGGAATCACTCGGGGGTAGCAGGTTGCCTGCCATACTTGCAACACTCCACGGTGGCCTTCGGGTGACCCCGGCGGACGGGGCGATGAGCATCTGCGCTCGCTTACGCAAACTAAGTACCGGGGCCCCCGCCTGCTGCGACGTGGCCCACAGGCCGCGGCACTGTGGACTTCAGTTTGCATCAGATCCCCCCAGCCACGCCCTCAGACTTTCGCTTTGTCGTTGAGAAGCTACATTAGTGCTGCCTCAGCGCAACACGGGGGTGTGGCTTCGAGTACACGAATTGCAGGGCCTCTGTGGTGTCGACGAAACTGTTCTGACGGACCGACCAGCTCCAAAGGAGCCTCCGATGGGCAGCTCGCTCGCCTTCAACGTTCCTCGGCCCGACGGCACCCCGCCCGCCGAGTCCGAGCGCGACCCCCTCTCCATCCCCGGCGAGGTCAAGGCCAGCATCCGGGTCCTCGTGGTGGACGACGAGCGGACCCTGCGTGAGAGCTGCGCGAGCGTCCTGCAGATGGACGGATACAACGTCACCGTGCTGGGGCGCGGTGAGGAGGCGCTCGAGACGGTCCGGCGCCGCAAGTTCGACATCATCCTCGTCGACCTCTACATGTCCCAGGTCTCGGGACTCGAGATCCTCCGGGCCGCCCTCGACGCCTACCGGGACACGATCGTGGTCGTGATGACCGGCAATCCGAGCGTCACCAGCAGCATCGAGGCGCTCCGCGCCGGCGCCTGGGACTACCTCCCCAAGCCCTTCTCGGCGACGCACCTCCAGGTCCTCATCGGGCGCGCATCCCACGCGGTCATGGTGGGGCGGGAGGCCCAGGATCTCCGGCTGCAGCTGATGAAGCAGCACGGGCACAGCGACAAGATCGCGCTGATCGGCCTCTCGCCGGCGTTCCGCAAAGCCGTCGAGCTGGCGCGGAAGGTCGCCGCCACCGATGCCTCGGTCTTCATCAGCGGCGAAAGCGGCACGGGCAAGGAAGTCATCGCCCAGTTCATTCACCAGAACAGCCGGCGCGCGGGCCGCGCCCTCGTCCCCATCAACTGCGCCGCGCTTCCCGAGGGCCTCCTCGAGAGCGAGTTGTTCGGGCACCGGAAGGGCGCCTTCACCGGTGCCGACCGTGACAAGCCGGGCCTCCTCGAGACCGCCAATGGCGGGACGCTTTTCCTCGACGAGCTGACGGAGATGTCGATGCCGCTGCAGGCCAAGCTCCTGCGCGTGGTCCAGGATGGGGTGGTCCGGCGGGTGGGGAGCGAGACCCAGGACGCCGTGGTGGACGTGCGATTCATCTCGGCGACGAACCGGGATCCCCAGGAATCGGTGGATCAGGGGGCCCTGCGCGGCGACCTCTTCTACCGGCTCCGCGTCGTGCCGATCAAGCTTCCTCCGCTCCGGAAGCGGCTCGAGGACATCCCGCTCCTCGCCAACCACTTCCTCACCTATTACTGGCAGCGCCACCGCCAGATGGGCGACCGGATGCCCAAGCTGAGCGAGGAGAGCATTGCCTATCTCCGCTCACGGCCCTGGCGGGGCAACGTCCGCGAGCTTCAGAATGCGATCGAGCACGTGGCCGTGCTCGCCGAGCCGGACCAGCTGATCCAGCCGGATCAGATCCCGATCTATGATGATCAGCCCGAGTGGCCGACGGAGACGGTCGCCTCCCCGGCGGTCATGGACGAGGCGTATCACGCCGCCAAGGACCGGGTCATCGCCCAGTTCGAGCGGGAGTACCTCGGCCGGCTCGTCTCGCGTGCCGGCGGCAACATGTCGAAGGCAGCCCGTCTCGCGAGCATCGACCGGACGACGCTTTACCGCCTGATGGACAAGCACGCGTTCCAGCGTAACGACTCACTCGAGGGCGGCTGATTCTGAAGAGCACGGGCATCGCGGAAACGACCGGCGGAGACCGCCGTCGCGGGACGCCGGGTGGCGCCCCGGCGGCTGCCCCTGTCTGGGATCCCGCGGTCGCCGGCGACGCCTCGATCGCGCCGCCGCTCTGGGACGCGCTGCGCCGCGCGGTCGAGGAGACCCAGCGGGACTGGGAGCATGTCGTCGAGCACGCCGCCGCCCCCGAGGAAGTCACGACTCACCTGGCGGCCCTGGGCGTCGCGATCCGGGAGGCTGTCAGCGGGGCGGATCCGGCGCTCGACGCCGTGCCGCACACCCAGCTCGCCCGCCGGCTCGTCACGCTGATCCGCTCGCACTTCATCGAGGTCGCGGCAGCACTCCCCACGCCACCGGACCCCCGGCAGCTGCTGACGATCCTGCGGGCCATGGAGCGGGTGGGGCAGGGGCTCGAGCCCGACTGGGCGCAGCACCTCGCCGACCGGCTCTCCGGTCCCGATGGGCTCGAGCTCGTCGTGGAGGTGGCCCATGACCTCCGGTCGCCGCTCACGTCCATCCTCTTCCTGGCGGAGACCCTGCAGCGAGGCCGGAGCGGGCCGGTCAACGAGGTGCAGGAGCGCCAGCTCGGCCTCGTGTACAGCGCCGCGTTCGGCTTGAGCGCCATGGCGAGCGACGTCATCGAGCTTGCCCGCGGCGGCGACCGGCTCGTGGACCTCGATCCCATCCCCTTCTCGGTCCGGGACATCCTCGATTCGGTGCGGGACATCGTCCTCCCCATCGCCGAGGAGAAGTCGCTCGCCGTCCGGCTCGAGTATCCGAAGGCGGACTTCCGGACGGGGCATCCCGTCGCCCTGAGCCGGGTCCTCCTCAACCTCACCACCAACGCCCTCAAGTTCACCAACGAGGGGCATGTGGAGGTCGTGGCCGTCGATCGCGATGGCGGTCGTCTCGAGTTCAGCGTGCGGGACACCGGTCGCGGAATCCCCCCGCAGAACATGGCGACGCTCTACGAGCCCTTCCGCCGGAGGCAGCGCGAAGGGGAGTACGCGTTTTCCGGAACGGGACTCGGACTCTCCATCTGCCGCAAGCTCGTCGAGGCGATGGGCTCCCGGCTCGAGGTCGAGACCGCGGCCGGGCAGGGAACCCGCTTCCATTTCGTGCTCGATCTGCCGTCGGCGGGATACGCGGGCGAGCGCTGACCCTACCAGTAAGCCAACCATAGACATACATTTCCCCCGCTCTCCGTGGCTCTACGGAGCGCGCCAGTGCTCTCCGGCCCGGTATGCGGCGGGGGCGGTCGGTGTCCCGGATGGGGCGCGCCGGCCTGCCTCCCGCCGCATCGGGGCGGACGGCGCGGCCGAACTCAACCCGCCGGCATCGCCCGGCGCCCCCCGCCACCGCCGACCCGGCGGTCCTGGCCGGAGAGCGCCGACCGGGGCCGGCCGCACCCGAAGACCTTTGTGACCTATCCGCATCTGCGTCCCGGCCGGATGGCCGAACTCTCGCTGCACGCTCCCAACGCCGCCCTCCTCATCGATTTCGACAACGTCACGCTCGGTATCCGGTCCGACCTGACGAAGGAGCTGCGCACCCTCCTCAACAGCGACATCATCAAGGGCAAGGTGGCCGTGCAGCGGGCCTACGCCGACTGGCGCCGCTACCCGCAGTACATCGTGCCGCTCTCCGAATCATCGATCGATCTCATCTTCGCGCCGGCCTTCGGGACCAGCAAGAAGAACGCGACCGACATCCGCCTCGCGATCGACGCCATCGAGCTCGTCTTTACCCGGCCCGAGATCGGGACCTTCATCATCATGTCGGGAGACAGCGATTTCTCGACGATGGTGATCAAGCTGAAGGAGTACGGGAAGTACGTCATCGGCGTCGGGATCCGCGAATCCGCCAGTGACCTCCTCATCCAGAACTGCGACGAGTACTACTCCTACAGCGATCTTGCCGGCCTCTCCCGGGAGGGAGAGACGCCGTCGATCCAGCGGGACCCCTGGGAGCTCGTCACCGAGGCGATCCAGCAGATGGCGCGCAACGGCGACGTCATGCGCTCCGACCGGCTGAAGCAGGTCATGCAGCAGATCGATACGAACTTCGACGAGCGGAACGCCGGCTTCAATCGCTTCAGCAAGTTCGTGGTGGAGGCGGGAGCGAAGGGGCTCCTGCAGGTCTCCAAGCTCGAGAATGGGCAGTACGAGGTGGCCCCGCCGTCGGCCCGCGCACCGCGCGGGGCGGAGGCGGCGCGTGCGGCGGAGCCGGCGGCGCCCCGGCGCGAAGAGCGGCGCGAGGACGGCCGGCGCGGCCGGGGCCGCGGGCGCGGGCGCGGGCGGGAGCGTGAGGAAGGCGCGCGGGAAGCGGCTCCCGCTGCGGCGAAGGCCGCGCGGCCCGAGGGAACGCTTTCCCTGGCCCGCGCCTTCCAGCTGATGACGGAGGCGCTCGGCCAGCTGGGCGGAGCCGTCTCCAGCGAGCAGCTCCGTGGGCGCATGGCCGCCATGCACGGGCGGGAAGATCCGCTCCTCGAGACGTCCCGCTTTGCCCGGCTGCTCAGGCAGGCCAACGACGCCGAGGTGGCGGACGTGCGGAAGCTCGGGGAGGACGAGTACGAGATCTCGCTGCATCGGGGCCGCGCGACACCCCAGGTCTCGCCGCAGCCGAAGGCGGCGCCCGTGGTCGAAGCACCCGCGGCCAATGGCGCAGCGGCATCGGCGCCCGCCGTCCCTGCGGCGGAGCCGGCAGCCGCCACGTATCGGCCGGGACTCCGCTTCCGCCGCGGCTCCCGCGCCCCGATGCGGACCGGCGAGATTCCGCTGGTCGGGGTGGTGAGCATGGAGCCGATTGCGCCCGCGGAGCCGGCGCCTGCGGCCGAAGCCCCGGCGCGCGCGGCCGAGCCGCGGCCCTCCCGCAGCCGGAAGCCGGCGGCGCCCCGGGGCGCCAAGCGGACGCGGACCAGGGCCGCGACCGAGCCGGCGGCGGAAAGCCCCGCTCCGAAGGCGGCGGCGAAGGACGACGCGAAGCCGGCTCGAAAGCGCGCGAGGCCGCGCGCCAGAAAAGCCGAGAAGGCGGAATGAGCGGGGGACGACGGGCAGCCACGCTGCCCGTTGGTTTTTTTGCGCGCCCCGCCGGGATCGTTGCGCGTGAGCTCATCGGGACCGTGATGCGCTCGGAGATCGGCGGCGTCGTCACCGCCGGCCGGATCGTCGAAACGGAGGCGTATCTCGGCGAGATCGATCCGGCGTCGCACGGCTATCTCGGCCGCCGCAATGCCCGGAACGCTTCCATTTTCGGCCCCCCCGGTTCCTGGTACGTCTACCTCTCCTATGGTATGCACT